>NZ_JBEHFM010000031.1:0-19151 GCF_040225675.1 Corynebacterium sp. KPL2680 | reverse complement strand
AGAACAAAAACGACTGAGATGCCGGTTTGTCAACTATGTCGCGACTGACCTGTCAAGCATGTCGCGACTCATGACAACGGTGCCCCCAGCAGGACTCGAACCCGCGACACATGGGGTAGAAACCCACTGCTCTAATCCGCTGAGCTATGGGGGCTGGACAGCACACTCATATTAGCCCACGGCCACGGTGATTTCTAAGCCAGGGGGCGGGCGGAATTGTGCGTGCGCAAAATACCGACCAATTCTTGGGCGGCTGGGGTCAGTTCGCGGTCGGAGCGGTACGCCACGATGGCGTGGAACCGCGGAAGTTCCTCTTTGACCGTTAGCGAAGCGATGCCCTGCGGATGCAGCGCGGGGGCGCACCGTGGCATGAAGCTGATGCCAAAGCCACTGGAAATCATCGGAATGGCAGCGTGCAGCGATGACACGTCTTGAATGTGATTCGGCTTGTAGGAGGGGTGGTTCTCCCACAGTTCATCGTAGAGCTCTGCCATGCCGGGAAGCTCGCGGCAGTGGGGAGGCACCAGCCAGGTTTCCTCACGCAAGTCCCGCAAGGAGATCGGAGAGGGGAGGTGTGACAGGCTTTCTGGCACCGCGAGGGTGTAGTCGAACTCGGCGACGTCGTGGATGGTCAGTTCGGGCGAGTAGCGACGAATGAAGGCTTTGGGGTCGGACGTCGGCAAGAGCGCGAGGTCCACCTGGCCCTCCAATAGTCGCTTAATGGCGGTGGTCGCGGTGGAATCATCCAAGCTAATGCGAGCCGAGGGGTGGATTTCGGTGAGCTCGGAGAGGATGGAAGGGGTAAATTCCCAGTTCAAAATGGGACACGACGTCAGGGAGACGGTATTGGCGTTATCGCCGGTGATTTCGCTGATGTGGCGCTGGGCATCGGCAAGCAGGGCATCAACCTTAAGGGCGGTGTCATAGACATAATCACCCGCCTCCGTGGTAGTTACGCCCGAACGACCCCGGGACAGCAACTGGGTATTGAGCTCCTTTTCCAATTTGCGGATGGAAAGGCTCAGGGAGGGTTGGGTCATTTCGAGGGCTGCGGCGGCATGGGTAAAGGACCCATTGTCTACAACGGCACGGAAATAAAGAAGTTGACGGGTGTCCATAGGCTCTATCATGGCATATCCAGGGGAAAAATATGCGTTCGCTTTGCATTAGGGTGGCCCTATAGAATGCGAGCTATGGTCAATAAGCTGGTCAAAAGCACGCAGTCTGGAACGCAAAAACCCCGTCCTTCCTGGGGAATTTTTATTGCAGCAATGCTTTTTGCTGGCTTGGTTGCCGGGTTCATTTCCTTATTCTTATTGGCGGATTCCTTGGCTGCCTTGGGCATTCCGGACCCTGGGCGGATTACCACCTTTGGCCTGCCGCTGTTTCGTGGACTGGCGTGGCTCTTGATGGCGCTTTCTGTGGGCTCCTTTTTGGCCTCGTCGTTTCTCATCACCCCGCGTGGCGAGAACGATTCCCTCATCGGGGCACCATTATCGGTTGACGGCCATATCGCCGCCCGCACCGGTACGTGGTCGGCCTTCGGCGTTGCGGCCGTGGGGCTGGTAGAAATCCCGATGATCATGTCGGACCTTACCGGCACGCCGTTTTTTAAGGTCTTCAACCTGACCATTCTGAAAATGGCCTTTACGGAAATTTCCTCCACCATCGTGTGGGGGATTGCGGTGCTCATCGCCCTTACCGTGGGAATTATTGGCAGTCTCAGTCGCACCTGGGCCATGCAGCCGGTCCTGCTGTTGCTGTCCATCCTGCAAGTAGTCCCCATCGGACTTGAGGGCCACTCCGCGACCGGTGGCGACCACGATTACGGCACGAACTCGCTGCTGTGGCACCTGGTATTTGTGATGCTGTGGGTAGGCGGCCTCATGGCGCTTATCGCGCACGGCCGGCGCTTGGGCCCGAACCTCGCCTTTGCGGTCAAGCGCTATTCCACCATCGCGTTCATGGCCATCGTCGTGCTGGCGGTATCCGGCCTGGTCAATACGCTCATCCGGATGGATATTTCGGACCTGCCGCAATCACCCTACGGCATTATCTTGATTACCAAATTCGTGCTCACCATTCTGCTGGGCATTATGGGGCTTATCCACCGTGAGCTCACCATTCCGCAGTTAGATAGAAACCCGCGGCTCTTTATCCGTATCGCCATCGTGGAGCTCGCAGTCATGGCGGGAACGATTGGCGTAGCCATCACCCTGGGGCGCACCGTGCCACCACCGCCGCGGGACCCAAATTTGAGCTCCATGCAGATCCTTATGGGCTATAACCTGCATGAGGCGCCCACGGTATTCAATATCTGGACGATGTTCCGCTTTGACATCATGTTTGGCACGATTGGCCTACTCTTGGCCGCGGCATACGGCTACTTGGTCTACCGCGTGCACAAGCGCGGGTTGAGCTGGGACAAGGGGCGCACCGCGTGGTTTATGGTGGGCTCGCTGGGACTTACGCTCGTCATGTCTACGGGCCTCGGTCTGTACATGCCGGCCATGTATTCCATCCACATGCTGGTGCACATGATTTTGTCTATGACCATCCCGCTGCTCATGGTGTTAGGCGCGCCCGTAACGTTGGTCATGGAGGCCTACGAGCCGGGTCCGAAGGGCCAGCCCAGCCCGCACGATTATGCCTTGGCGCTGACCCAATCTAAGTTCGTGCGGGTCATTACCAATCCCTTCGTAAACTTGGCGCAGTACCTCTTTTTCCTCTACGTGCTCTATCTTTTTCCGAGCCTGTACGAATTCGCCATTTCGGAGCATGCCGGCCACCTCATCATGAACTACGTGTTCCTCATTTCCGGCTACTTCTACTTCTGGGAAGTCATCGGCCCAGATCCCCTGCCCAAGCGCCATTCCACGCCCTTCCGGCTTGGCATGCTTTTCTTGTCGATGCCCTTCCACCTCTTCGCCGGCGTCTACCTGATGCAGCTGCAAACGGTGCTTGGCCTCGACTTCTATCAGTATCTCGAGCTGCCTTGGGAACAGGACTTGCTGCAGGATCAGCGCGTGGGCGGGGGTATTGCCTGGGGCTTTGGCCAATTCCCCTTGGTCATTGTCTTTGGCAAACTCTTTTTGGATTGGCTGCGCGATGACCGCGCGACCGCACGGCGTCACGATGTACAGGCGGAGGCGGACGATGATGCTGAGCTCGCCCGCTATAACGCGATGCTGGAGGACATGAGCCACGGCGATGAAAGCGGGTTCCGTGGGCACTAAATAGTCGCCCCCTTGTGGATAACCCGCCCGAAAGTGACCATCCTGGGGCCGCTTTGTTGAAGGGGACAACAAGTTATCCACAGTGCTAGCCGGTATGGCATGGTGCCGGTTGCGCTGCGGCAGCAGGATGTGAAAGCGAGCGAGGGACATACCACTCGCGAACCCACAACCTAGTAAAGGAATTTCAGCACCATGTCTCAATACCCAGTGATGCTCACCGGCCGCCTTACCCAAGATCCCATCTTGACCAAGACCTCGACCGGCGCATATAAAACCAAACTGCGCATCGCATCCTCACGGCGCGTTCCTGACCGTCCCGCCGATACCGGCACCGAGGCGGAGAACCAGCGCGGCCAGCAGCAGTGGCGCGATGTAGACCACCTCTTTATTGACGTGGAAATGTGGAACCAATTTGCCATCAACGTCAAGAAATCCCTGGCTAAAGGGATGCCATTGCTCGTCTGCGGCTCGATCGTCTCCGATCAGTGGCGCGATGATGAGGGCAAGGACCACTACCGCACCTTTATCAAGGCACAGTATGTGGGCTTGGACCTAAACCGCCACGTCATTGGTGCAAAACGCTTGGCGCCGCAATATAACCAGGAAAACATCGCTATTCCGGAGCTTGGTGATAACGAAGTTGAGCCCGACGTGGATAACTCCGCGCCGGGAGATACCGCTGCAGACCGCATCCAAGCGGGAAATAGCGTGGCAGCCCAGGACAGTGAGGAAGTAGCAACGCAAGAGGAGGAGACCGCCGAAACCGTGCATGCATAGCGCCAGCCATCCGCCTCGGGTTCGCCCGACCCGAGGCACCTAGGCGCGCATTCTGATGTAGTGTTTGTGTAGATAAATACGTCTCCCAAATTTTTGCAAAGGGGTAAAAGTGGGCGAATTCATCTACACGATGAAAAACGTGCGCAAGGCAATTGGCGATAAGGTCATCCTTGATGATGTCACGATGGCGTTCTACCCGGGCGCCAAGATTGGTGTGGTCGGCCCCAATGGTGCCGGTAAATCCTCCATTCTGAAGATCATGGCCGGCTTGGATCAGCCCTCCAATGGTGAGGCATTCCTCGACCCGGGCGCTACCGTGGGCATCCTGCAGCAGGAGCCGCCGCTGAATGAAGAAAAGACCGTGCGCGGCAACGTCGAGGAGGGCCTCGGCGATATCTTTGAAAAGAAGCAGCGCTTCGAGGAAATCGCCGAAGAAATGGCGACCAATTACAGCGACGAGCTCATGGCAGAAATGGGCAAGCTGCAAGAGGACCTGGATGCTGCCGATGCATGGGAGGTTGATTCCAAGATCGAGCAGGCAATGGAAGCATTGCGCTGCCCGCCTTCCGATGCCCCGGTGACCAACCTCTCCGGTGGTGAGCGCCGTCGCGTGGCCTTGGCCAAGCTCCTGTTGACGGAGCCGGACCTGCTGCTTTTGGACGAGCCCACCAACCACTTGGACGCCGAGTCCGTGGAGTGGCTGGAAAAGCACTTGGCGGATTACCCAGGTGCCGTCTTGGCCGTCACCCACGACCGTTACTTCTTGGACCACGTGGCAGGCTGGATCTGCGAGGTGGACCGCGGCAAGCTGTACCCGTACGAGGGCAACTACTCCACCTACCTGGATAAGAAGCAAGAGCGCCTCCAGGTCGCCGGTAAGAAGGACGCCAAGCTGCGCAAGCGCTTGAAGGACGAGCTGGAATGGGTACGCTCCGGTGCCAAGGCTCGCCAGGCCAAGAACAAGGCGCGTTTGGAGCGCTACGAAGAGATGGCTGCCGAGGCGGAGAAGTACAAGAAGCTGGACTTCGAGGAAATCCAGATTCCTACGCCGCCGCGCTTGGGCAATAAGGTTGTCGAGGCGAAGAACCTGGTCAAGGGCTTCGATGATCGAACCCTGATTAAGGACCTTTCCTTCACCCTGCCGCGCAACGGCATCGTCGGTGTTATCGGCCCGAACGGTGTGGGTAAGACCACGCTGTTTAAGACCATCGTCGGTTTGGAAGAACCGGATGATGGCTCCGTTGAGGTCGGTGAGACCGTCAAGCTGTCCTACGTGGACCAGAACCGCGAGAATATCGACCCAGAGGCTACCGTGTGGGAGGTCGTTTCCGGCGGGCTGGATTATATTCACGTTGGCCAAAATGAGATGCCATCGCGCGCATACCTTTCCGCCTTCGGTTTCAAGGGCCCGGATCAGCAAAAGCCGTCGAAGGTGCTCTCCGGTGGTGAGCGCAACCGCTTGAACTTGGCGCTGACCCTGAAAGAGGGAGGCAACCTTATCCTTCTTGACGAGCCAACCAACGACTTGGACGTCGAAACCCTGGGTTCGCTAGAAAACGCCTTGGAGAAATTCCCTGGCTGTGCCGTTGTTATTTCCCACGACCGCTGGTTCTTGGACCGCACCTGTACCCACATTTTGGCGTGGGAAGGCAACGTTGCCGAGGGGCAATGGTTCTGGTTTGAGGGTAACTTTGGTGACTATGAGAAGAACAAGGTGGAGCGTCTGGGAGAAGACGCCGCCCGTCCTTCTCGCGTAACTCACCGCAAGCTCACCCGATAATTCCTGAGGAGAATGATGGCGACCGATAACGCGCATACCCACCAAGTGTCCACCCGTTGGGGCGATTTCGATATGTACGGCCACATGATGAACGCCAACTATATCGAGGTTGCCCAGGAGGCGCGCTTGGCTTTTGCCAAGGAGAATATCTATGCCAAGGGCATCGATTTCATGGCCTTGGTGCGTCATCTCGACGTGGACTATATGCGGCCCATTCCCTTTGAGGGCAATGCCCACGTCATCGTGGAAACCTCCGTTTCCCAGATCGGTTCGTCATCCTTTACCACGACCCAGCAGGTCAAGACCGCTGCTGGGGAGGTAGCGGCCACGGTGAACTGTGTGCAGGTTGTCATTGACAAGAAGAAGCACACCCCGCGCCCGCTTACGGATGAGGAAAAGGATATTCTGCAGATGAGCGCTTCCTAACTGGCGCACTAGGCACATGAAGAAAGGTAGGGCCCGTTAGCCATGGTCACCGAGTCGTTTGAAGTTCGCAGCGGAGGACCTGGCTTACGGGCCCTTCTTGCGCGCGCAGTTGGGGTAGACGCGAATGCGTCGGTGCGCCTGCGCCAGCTTGCCGATGACGTTGTCGATGCCTTCGTGACCACCCCCTTCGAGGTCGTCGCCTCCCGGCGGGTGCAGGGGGTTGTCTCCCGCGATGGGGCAGTGGTGTCCGCGGAGACGCTGGAGCAACAGCTCGCGGAACACGATGGCACCGGCATTATGGAACTCGGCCCAGCTCGCGATGCGTCGTGGCCGGGCGCATTGCCCCCGGCCACCGGCTTTAGCGTGGTGGATACCCTGCCGGTGGCGGTGGTTCGCGACCTTTCGGACCAAGGTCAAAAGCTGACCCGGGAGTTTTCCGGTCCTATGGGCCCGCCACCCAGTTTGCTTAATCAGACCGTGGTCACGGTTGAAGGCAATGGACAGACGGTGGAAATCCCGATGCGGATGATCTTTGCCTGCACCAACTTGGGGCTAATTCCGGGGTTCTCTGCCTCCATGGATATTCCGCGGCACCTGCGAGTGTCGAGTCTTGGCCGGTGGGTGCGCCTTGATGCACCGTTTGGCAGCATCTACCGTTCCACGCGGCTATCGGTCCTGTAATCACTCCCCGAATCTGGGATCTTACCGCCCAAAACAGACAGTAAGTAATATCTATAACCCAATAGTCGGGGGTGGTAGTTATTTTCCGGGTGTGGATTTTTAACCCTATACACTGCGGTATCGGGGAAAGTGCGATTATTGCTGTCACCCCCGTTCGTGAAATATACACAAACTTATATTCTCCTTTGCATTCTGCGTTAACCTGACAGCGAGAAGTAAATTTTCGCCACTGTAACCAACACATGAAGGAGAACCTCCGTGCGCATTTCTGTACCTAAAGAAATCATGAATAATGAAAGCCGCGTTGCCCTCACCCCAACTGAGGTGCGGACCTTGGTTGCTGATGGGCACGAGCTTTTCATCGAAACGGGCGCAGGCGTAGGCGCGTCCTTCCCCGATGAGGAGTACGTAGAGGCTGGCGCTACCATCGTTGATTCTGCGGACGAGACGTGGGCCAAGGCCGAGCTCCTGCTGAAGGTAAAGGAACCGCTCGAGTCCGAGTATCAGTACCTGCGTTCGGATCTCACCGTCTTTACCTACCTGCACTTGGCAGCGGATCGCCCGCTGACGGAGGCGCTGACGGAATCGAAGACGACCTCGATTGCTTATGAAACCGTTACTGATCGCCGCGGCACCCTGCCGCTTTTGACCCCTATGTCCCAGGTCGCTGGGCGCTTGGCCGTCATTGAGGGTTCACACCACCTTTTGTCCACCCAGGGCGGCCGCGGTCTCTTGGTCTCCGGTATCCCGGGCACCCAGCCTGCGCGCGTGGTGGTCATCGGCGGTGGCCAGGTAGGCGCGTCCGCCGTTGCGATGGCACACGGTCTGCGCGCAGAAGTCACGGTCTTGGACGTGGATCCGCACGTCCTGCAGCGCTTTGATGACCAGTACGCCGGCGGCGTGCGCACCCTGATCTCTGATCCGTCCACGCTGGATAAGGAGTTGGAGGAGGCCGATCTCGTCATTGGCGCCGTACTGATTCCAGGTGCGGCGGCACCAAAGCTGGTCCGCGAGGAGACCGTGAAGAAGATGAAGGAGGGCGCAGTGCTTGTCGATGTCGCCATCGACCAAGGCGGCTGCTTCGAGAACTCGCGCAAGACCTCCCACGACGAGCCGACCTTCAAGGTCCACGACACCCTCTTCTACTGCGTGGCCAATATGCCTGGTGCGGTGGCAAATACCTCGGCCCGCGCCTTGGCTTCGGCGACGCTGCCGTATATCCGCGCGGTAGCCAACGACAACCTGGATGCCGCAATCGAGCGCTTCCCAGGCTTGCGCTCCGGCGTCATGACCCGCGGCGGCAAGCTGGTATCCGAGCCGGTACGCCAGGCATTCGACTGGCAGGACTAGATAGTTGCTAGCGCTAGCCGGTGCTAGTGCTGATACACAGTAAAGGGGCCCGCGCACTTACCTAATACGGAAGTGCGAGGGCCCCTGTTTGTGGCTTGAAACGCTTGCAAAAGCAGCGTTACAAGCAGGTGAAAATTAAGGCGCTCTATTGATGAGCATGGCGGCGACGCGCTGCATGTGGTCCCAAATCATGGTGCGATACGCCGGCGGGATGGTGTCTTCCTCGATGCTATCGAGGGATTTTCCCATCAGCTCGAGCCAGCGGTCGTGAGCTTCCATGTCTATGGGGAAGGTCGCATGCCGCATGCGCAGGCGCGGGTGGCCGCGGTTTTCGGAGAAGTGTTGGGGACCGCCCCAGTACTGAATCAGAAACCAGGTTAGGCGCTGTTCCGCGCCTTCCCAATCCTGATCCGGGTACATGGGACCAATCACGTCATCTTCTTTGACCTGGTCATAAAAGCCATGCACGAGGCGCTCAAAGGTAGGGGTCCCACCGATGGCTTCATAGACGGAATTCATTTAGGCATCGTCTCTCTTGTGAGGATTGGCAATGCCGATGCCGTGTGGGTACGGGGTGGTAATGCCCTCTGCGTGCATGACGTTGAGGACGCGGGACTGGACAAAGCGCTGGACGTCCCACTGGCGGCCCGGCAGCGTCTTGGTGGACACGCGGAAGGATACGTAGTCCGGCTCGAACTTGGACATGCCGTCGATGCGCGGGGTGCTGAGCACCATCTTGCGGATCTTTTCGTCCTTGACGGCATCCTTGACAGCCTTGTCGATGACATCGCCAGCAACCTCAGGGTCATTGGATAGCCCGACAGGGATTTGGATGCGGGCAACGGAGTACTCATCGGAGTGGTTAGCCACCTGCAAGATTTCGCCATTGCGGACGTACCACAGGGCACCGTCGATATCGCGGACGGTGGTAATGCGCAGGGAAATGGACTCGACGTCACCGAAGACGCCGTTGCCTAAGTCAATGACATCGCCAATGCCGTATTGATCCTCAATGAGCATGAAAATACCGGAGAGGAAGTCTCGGACCAGTTCCTGTGCACCGAAGCCGAGGGCGACACCGATTACACCGGCAGACGCGATCAGCGGGGCAACGTTGACTTCCAATTCATCCAGGATGGCGATGCCGGCCGAAACCCAGACCACGATGGCAACCGCCGATCGCCCCACGCCGGCGAGGGTCTTAATCCTCGAGGCCCGGCGGGCCTCCCTTGTTTCTCGCAGGGTGTCATCCGGTTGTCCGTCCTCTCCAGACCTGCTGCGGCTGCGGCTGGGCTTTTTGAGGGTGGAGGCCTTAATGCTGTTTTTCGCCAGCCGGTTGATGAGGTGGCGCAGCGCCCAGTGCGCAATGAAGGCCAAGATGATAATGAGGCCGATGCGAATGGGCCGCTCGATAAGCCAAAGCTGAACGTTTTCGTCGTTCCAGAAGCTCGATACGGACTCGACTGCATCGTCTTTTTTCTCTGCAGCGCCCTGAGCCGTGATAAATAAGTTCGTACTCATCATTCTTTCTTGATCGTAGACACAAGCTAACCGCACCCATTGTAGAGAAGAATCCTGAAATCTCACTGACAGCGCAGAAATTGCAGCGCGGGCGGAACCGAATATAAATTGCCGAATGGCCGGTGTGGATGAACCGCTTAGTCTACGATTGGGAGGCATGACTGAACACAGCGCGCATAACTTGGCAAAAGGATTTTCATCCCGATCCATTCACGCTGGATATCACCCGGATCCGCACGTGGGATCCATTAACGTGCCGATCTACGCCTCGACCACGTTCGCCCAAGATGGCCTCGCGCAGCTGCGCGGCGGCTTCGAATACGGGCGCGTGGCCAACCCGACGGTTCGATCCCTTGAAAAGACCTTGGCTGCGCTGGAGGGCGCGGACTACGCCCGCGTCTTTGCCACTGGTATGGCAGCCGCCGATACGATGGTGCGCATTCTGGTGCGCCCCGGCGACCACGTCATCTTGGGCAATGACTCCTACGGCGGTTCCTACCGCCTGCTTAATGATTTCACGGAGTGGGGCGTGGAGATGTCCATTATCAATACCTGCGATGTCGATGCCGTCGCCGCTGCGGTCAAGGACAATACCAAGCTCATCTGGCTAGAAACCCCGACCAACCCGGCGCTGAATATCACCGATATTGCGGCAGTGGCCAAGGTTAAGGGCAATGCTCAGGTGCTGGTGGATAATACTTTCGCCACACCGTACCTCCAGAACCCGCTCGCACTCGGCGCAGACCACGTCCTGCACTCCACCACGAAGTACTTGGGTGGGCATTCCGATGTCCTCGGTGGCGCCGTAGTTACCAATGACCCCGAGGTGGATGAGCAGCTGCTGTATTTCCAGGGCAATGTGGGCGCGGTCGCCTCGCCTTTCGATGCCTACCTGACCGCCCGCGGCATTAAGACCCTCGGCGTGCGCATGGACCGCCACTGCGCCAATGCGCAAAAGGTGGCGGAATTCTTACAGGCCCGCCCAGAGGTCAAACAGGTGCGGTACCCGGGATTGGCGGAGCACCCGGGCCACGAGCTGGCGGCGCAGCAGATGCGCGGGTTCGGCGGCATGATGTCCGTGCGCTTCCACAACCCAGAGCACGCCAAGCAGATTTGTTTGAATACGCGGCTTATCTGCCTAGCGGAATCGCTGGGTGGGGTGGAATCGCTCATCGAGCACCCGCAGAATATGACCCACGTATCGGCCGAAGGATCCGAATTGGTGCCGCCGGAGGACATGGTGCGCATCTCCATCGGCATCGAGGACATCGATGACCTGCTAACGGATCTGCAGCAGGCCCTCGACGCCCTTTAAAAAGCGCTCTAAAACGCGTACTTAGTGGCCGCCGGCAACCTTTAACAGGGATCCGGCGGTCTTATCTGTTTCCTGCAGCATGAGCGGGTCCGTGCCCGGCATGGGGGAAATCGTTGTATCCGGCCACTGCGCATAGGTGGGGATGCCCACGATATGCAGGCGTTCATCCAAGCTGCCATCAGGATGTACGGTGCGCCGCGTGGCACCATCGGTTTCGGGGGAACCGGTGTCCTGCCTGTGATCGGCAAACGGGCGCACCCGTCCACCCTCGACCAATCCGCGGGTGAGCGGATCGCCGGCGACGCGGATATCGGGCTTGTGCATAAAGGCATCGACAAGCGTGGGCGCGGATGCCGAGCGCGGGCCAGAAGTCAGAGTGAAATGGTCTGACTCGATGGCGAGGGTGGGGTGATCGCCGAGGAAGCGGACTAGATGGGCATCGACAAGCGCGAGCAATTGGCGCACGCGGAAAAGCGGAGGACCAGAGCCCACCATCTGCCCAAAGGACATGAACTGTGCGTAGCGGCCCGTGCGGGACTCGCGGGTATAGCGGCCTTCCGCGCCGAGGATGGAGGCGGGCTTGCGCGACTGGGACAGTGACCACAGCGCGGCCTTCATGGGCGAATCGTGGCCGGCTGCGGCCTCCTGGATATCGCCCGCCAGGCTATCTGCGATGTGGGCGGTCAACGCCGAAATATCGCCGGTAAAACCAGCGACTTGGTACATCAGCTCGGTCATATCCCACGGCTGGGTGACCAGGGGCGCAAGAGCGGCGCCGAGATCATCCGGCGCAGTGGAATCGATGACCGCGAGGATCTCTTCCCGCGGGCGGAGCAGCGCCGCCGGATTCACCCGTTCCAGCGTGGTGATATACGCCTCGTAGCTATCGCGGGCGATGGCAGGCCAAACCTGGGCGTCAAAGTCGATGTCCTCAGTGCCCTGGAGCTTGTCGATGACCTCATGCAACCGCCGCCGCGGCATCGTGGGCGGCAGCTCGTTGTACTCGGATTTGGGATGAAAGGGATAACCGCGCCCGGACGAGACGATGAAATGTGGTTCCTTCCCGCTCGCCTCGTAGCGCAGGCCGGAGCGGGTGGTGGCATCCTCGACGAATTTGCCCCCGCGCTCGATGGTGGTTAGCGCCATGATGTCATAAAAGCCCATGCCCAGACCGCGCACCAACACGTCTTCACCGGCGGGAATGGCGCCATAGTCTTGTTCCACGGGGTTGCCCGGTGCGATCCACCGCAACCCAGACTCCGCCAAGCGCTGCTCCTCATCATTAAAGCGCGGCGCCATCCAGCCATAGGCTAGGACCGTGGCATCGGCGCGCACCTGCGAGCCATCGTCCAAGTGCAGGATATCGGCCGCGCCGTCTGCGGAGATGGTCTCCACGCGGTGGTGGTGGCTGACCGTAGAAATGCTCTCCGGCAGGCGCGCCAGCACCACATCATAGACCCAGCGCAGGTACTCGCCATATAACGCGCGGGTGGGGTTGGACTCCGGGCGGGTAGCGGCCAGCTCCGCGCGGTACTCGGTGGCAATATGCGCGGCCGGAGGGTGCTGGGTAAAAAGCTCGCGCTTGGCAGGAGCTACCTTATCGCCCTCGCCGCGCAGCAGTTGGATCCACTCGTATTGCGTCGGCCCCTCGAGCACGGGGGCAACCACCGTCGCGCCGGGCTCGGTAAAAAGCGTGACAGCCCCCGCGCGCGTATTCATGCATAGGGTCTTGGTTTGGTCGGTTTCCCAGACGCGGCCGGCGCCGTGCTGGGCCTCATCGATGAGGTGAACGGTAACGGGGGAGCTGGAATCATCCATGCGGGCGGTGAGGCGTTCCAAGATGGAAATGCCGCGCGGGCCCATGCCGACGATCGCGATTGCAGGAGTAGCCATAGCCCCTATCGTTCCACATCGCGGAACGGGGACGGACGCCGCGCACCGCTAGCATCCATTTTCCCTATGATGGGGTGGCATGACTGATACCACGAATGTGCCAGAGAAAATCGCCGTCGTTACCGGTGCCACCGGTGGCATGGGGCGCGAGATCATCAAGGATCTCGCCTGCGACTACCACGTTTATGCGCTGGGCCGCAGCGCCGATGAGCTGCCAGAGGCCGCGAATATCACGCCGGTTGCCAGCGACTTGGTCGCCGGTTTGGACGAGGGCATGCAGTTGCCCGAGCTAGAGCGGGTCGATGTCCTCGTGCACGGCGCGGCGCGCGCCACGAAGTTCTCGGTGGAAGAGGCAACCCCGCAAGATTGGCGCGCCCACATGGATCTCAACGTTCACGCGCCAGCGGAGGTGACCCGCGCGCTCTTGCCGCAGCTGCGCAAGGCAGAGGGCACCGTCGTCTTCATCAACTCGGGGGCGGGGCGCAAGAGCTACGGCGATAACGTGGTCTATGCAGCAACGAAGCACGCGCTGTATGCGCTTGCCGATGCCCTGCGTATCTCCGAGCCCGGAATCCGCGTCTCTACCGTGGCGCCGGGCCCCACCGATACCCCGATGCTGGAGGGCCTGCAGGACTACAACCCGAACGGGGTTATTGCGCCCGTTGAGGTGGCGCGCGCCATCCGCACTGTCGTGGAGGCAGGGCCCACCACCCAGCTCACGGAGATCCAGGTGCGTCCGCGCATCGAGCTGAACCTCCGCAAGAAATAGTCACCTAGTTGGCGTCGATCTCGCGGTTGCGCAGGGCGCGGGCCACGCGGTCGCGCTGCTCGGTAATCGCGCGGCGCAGGCCGCCTGCCAGGTCCTTTTGCAGGAAAGCGTCGGCGCGATCGAGGCCGTCTTGGGTGATATCCCAGGACGGGAATAGCCCGGTGACGGTGGTCAGGCCCACCTCGGAGGACTGGGAGTCCCAGATCTTTTCGGCCACCTCAAAGAATTCCGCGGTGGGCAGGAGGTCATCGGAGTGCGGGTAGTTCAGCCCTTCCAGCTTGGAGGTGAGCTCGCGGTTGGTGAGATCCCCGGTGACGATCTCTTCCCATACCGCGCGCTTATTATCCGCGGTGGCAATCGCGGCGCGGGCGCGCAGGGAAGAGTAGTGGCCGGTAGCGGAGTTATCGCGCTTGAGCTGGGCGGCGATGGCGGCCTCGGCATCGGCAAGCGCGCCCGCGGCAGCAAGCGCTGCGACGGCGGACCAGCGCAGCCCGGCATCATCGGAATCCGCGAGGAGATCGTGCAGGTAGTCGCGGGCCGGCTGGTGCAGCGGAATCCTGGACAGCGCCTGCGTGCAGATGATGGAACGCTGCGTATCGGTGCTCCGGGCGCCATCGACAAGCGCCTGCGCCAGAACCGTGCTGTCTTTCGCCCACGTCGGATCCGCGTAGTTCTTCAGCGCGGTAGAAGCCTGCGAGACGATGCGCTCGAGGACGGCGAGCTCGGTCTCCGCCTTCATGCCGCGGGCCACCAAGCGGATGAAGTCGCGGGCGCGCATGGTGCCGGCGCGGGTCATCTCCCAGGCGGTGGACCAGCAGAGGGTGCGCGCCATGGGGTCATCGAATTTCTCGATATTATCCAGCAGGAATTGCAGGGAGCCTGCGTCCAAAGCGATGAGGCAGTAGGTCAGATCGTCATCGTTGGGCAGGATGAAGTCGATGTCATTGAGGTTGCGACCGACCAGCTCTGGGATCTCGGTGGATTTGCCCTCCACGTCCATCTCAAGGCGCTCGGTGCGCACGACCTTGCCGCCCTGCGTGCCGTACAGGCCCACCGCCACGCGGTGGGTGCGCAGGGTATCGCCGCGCTGGGTAAGGTGCGCCTGGGTGATGGTGCCGTCATCGTCGGCCGCCGTGGCAACCGCCAGGGTATTAATACCAGTGGTCTTCAGCCATTGCTGCGCCCAGAAGGAGAGATCGCGCCCGGATGCCTCTTCGAGGTGGCGGAGAAGATCATCGAAGGTGGCATTGCTCCACGCGTGGGCGGCGAAGTGGCGGCGCACGCCAGCGAGGAAGTTCTCGCGGCCGACATAAGCCTGCAGCTGCTTGAGCACCGAGGCGCCCTTGGCGTAGGTGATGCCGTCGAAGTTTTGCTCCACGGTTTCGATATCGCTGGCATCGGTGGAAATGGGGTGGGTGGTAGGCAGTTGATCCTGCTGGTAGGCCCAGGATTTTTCCACGTTGGCGAAGGTGACCCAGGCGGTATCGTATTCGGTTTCTTCCGCCTGCGAAATGGCAGCGGACCAGGTGGCGAAGGACTCGTTGAGCCACAGGTCATTCCACCACTGCATGGTCACGAGGTCACCGAACCACATGTGGGCGAGCTCGTGGAGGACCGTATCGGCGCGGCGCTCGTACTTGTAGTGCGTGGCCTGCGAGGTAAAGACGTATTCATCGCGAAGGGTTACGCAACCGGCGTTTTCCATCGCGCCGGCGTTGAACTCGGGGACGAAAATCTGGTCGTACTTGCCAAAGGGGTAGGGGAAGCCGAAGTTGCGGTGGTAGAAGTCGAAGCCCTGCTTGGTCTCAGTAAATAGGCGCTCGGCATCGAGGGAATCAGCCAGAGAGGCGCGGCAGTAAATACCGAGCGGGACCTCGAGCTGTTGGGCCGGCTTGCCTTCGGGGTGCTCGGTCAGCTCGCCGCGCCAAGTATCGGTGACCTCGTGGTACGGGCCTGCGCACAGGGCAACCAGGTAGGTCGATAGCGGGTAGTCGATCTCAGAATGGGAGGTATCGCCCTCGCGGGTGACCGGGCCATTGGTGATAATGGTCCATTCCTCTGGGGCCTTAAAGTGCAGGGAGTAGGTGGCCTTCAGATCCGGCTGGTCGAAGCAGGCAAAGACGCGCTTGGCATCGGCAGTTTCAAACTGGGTGTAGAGGTAGACCTCGTTATCGGCAGGGTCCACGAAGCGGTGCAGGCCCTCGCCGGTGCGGGAGAAGGGGATCTCCGCGATGACCTCGAGCGTGTAGTCCGCTACCTGCAGCCCGGAGAGTGGAATGCCGTAGGTGGGGTCATAGGACTGCGTGGGCAGCGGGTTTCCATTCAGGCGCACCTCGTGCAGCTTGTCCGCGCGCAGATCGATGAAGGTAGAACCGGCCTCCTGGGTGCTAAAGCGCACCGTAGTGGTGGACAGGAAGTGGGTATCGGAATGCTTAAGGTCTAAAGCGACATCGTAATGGTTAACCTTGAGCATCTGGGAGCGATTTTTTGCTTCCTCCCACGTGAGGTTTACAGAGGTCATTGCCTAGATTCTCCTTTGCTAACGAAAATAGTGATGCATCAAGGTTAGCAGCGCGTTTACAGTGGTGGGGCAAACTGCACTTATTTCAAGGAGGAATAATGACTACTTCAGTTAAGTTTTGGTTCGACGCTTCCTGCCCGTTCGCATGGGCAACGTCCCGCTGGATCAAAGAGGTAGAAAAGGTCCGCGATATTACGGTGGAGTTCGAGCCGATGTCCCTGTCGGTGCTGAATGACGGCCGCGATCTTGATCCCGAATACATGGAAATGATGGAGGCCAACTGGGGCCCTGCCCGCGTATTCGCCAAGGTCAAGACCGAGCAGCCAGAGAAGGTAGATGAGCTTTATACCGCCATGGGCACCTTGATCCACGCCAAGGGCAACGGCGGAAAGAAGGGCGATGGCGGCTATGACGAGATCATCGCCCAGGCATTAGAGCAGGTTGGCCTCCCCGCAGACTTTGCGGAGGTGGCACACACCGAGGAGTACGACGAGAAGCTGCGCGAATACCACCACAACGGCATTTCTTCCGTGGGCGATGAGGTAGGCACCCCGGTTATTAAGCTGGGCGATACCGCCTTCTTTGGCCCGGTTATTACCCGCGTTCCCAAGGGTGAGGAAGCTGGTGAGCTTTTCGATGCCTCCGTGCGCCTAGCCCAGTTCCCTTACTTCTTCGAGCTCAAGCGCTCCCGCACGGAGATGCCGCAGGTAGAAGAGGACTAGTTATGAGCGCTGCTGGCCTTGCTTGCGGCGTACCGCGGCGGCCAGGCAACACACCGCGATTACCGGCGTGAGTAAAAATGCTGGCACCCCGGCGATATTGATGATGGGCATGGCCGTTTGAGCCTGGAATTCTGACCAAGCGGCGGCCACCCACGTAGCCCATGAGGCCGCGGTGAGCAGGGATAAGAGTCCAATCACCGCGGCCAAACCGCCGAGGCGATTTTTCTTTAGCACGCGCTGATTCAGCCACCACAGCCCCAGAACAAGGTGGGCGACAGTAAACAGTACGGTATGAATAAGCGGCACAAGGTAGTTCTTATTGGTTAAGAAAATATTCGCCGCAAATAATAGCACCGCGATAGCAGGGATGCTGCCGTAGAGTGCGAGGACGCGAGGGCTCATTTTTATCGCCTTTCGTTGCAGCACGTAGTCTGCGCTTTAGCTTAACAGTGCTGGGCTATGAGCGAAATAGGTTGTGCAAAGTAGTGCCTAGAAGGCGGCGGTGCCGGTACTGTAGGGGTTATGCGCGTATATCTTGGAGCTGACCACGCAGGTTTTGAGACCAAAAACCTGATTTCTGAACACCTCACCAAACAAGGCCATGACGTTATCGACTGCGGCGCTCATACCTATGACGCCGAGGATGACTACCCCGCATTCTGCATCGAAGCGGCCCTGTGCACCGTCAACGATCCAGGTTCCCTGGGAATCGTGCTGGGCGGATCCGGAAATGGCGAGCAGATTGCCGCCAATAAGGTCAAGGGCGCGCGCTGCGCGCTGGCATGGTCGCCAGAAACCGCGCGCCTGGCCCGCGAGCACAATAATGCGCAGCTCATCGGCATCGGCGGGCGCATGCACTCGCAAGAAGAGGCCCTAGAAATCGTGGATGCCTTCTTGGATCAAGAATGGTCCCGCGCCGAGCGTCACCAGCGCCGCATCGATATCCTCGCAGAATACGAGCGCACCAATATCCCACCCGAGCTGCCTAAGGACCCGCGCTAAAACCGCCAGGTTCCTTGAATAGACATAAATGAACGCCGCGGGCCATTTGGGCCACGCGGCGTTTCTATGTGGTGGTTACACCAAACGCATTATGCGTCGTTCATGTCATTGGGGTGATGCCCACCGCGGCCGTCTTCGCCTTCCTCCAACGAGGTAATGGCAGCCATTTCCGCATCCGTGAGCTCGAAGCCGAAGACATCGAAGTTTTCTGCAATGCGCGATGGCGTCGAGGACTTGGGGAAGAGGATGACCCCATTTTGCAGGTGCCAGCGAATAATGGCTTGGGCTGGGGAAACACCGTGTGCCTCGGCTGCTTCAGTCACCTCTGGTGCCTCCAAGATATCGCTCTTGCCCTGACCCAGCGGGCCCCAAGCCTCGATGGCGATGCCGTGTGCGCGTCCCGCATCCAGTTCGCGCCAGCGCTGCAGGTAAGGGTGCAGCTCCACCTGGTTAATCGCAGGAACGACGTCTGTGTGCACCTCCAGTTGATCTAGGTGCTCCGGCTCAAAGTTGGACACGCCGATGGACTTCGCCTTGCCCTCTTTGCGCAATTCAATGAGCTGCTTCCAAGCCTCCACGTAGGTGCCCTTGGCCGGGGTAGGCCAGTGGATGAGGTATAGGTCTACGTAGTCAAAGCCCAGCTTCTGCAGGGATTCATCCAGCGCTGCAGCGGCATCGGTGTGGCGGTCATTCCACAGCTTGGTGGTGATGAAGAGCTCCTCACGCGGGATGCCGGAGTTAGCAATGGCCTTGCCCACGCCTTCTTCATTGCCGTAAATAGCTGCGGTATCGATGTGGCGGTAGCCCACGCGTAGCGCCTCGGCTACGTATTCCTCGGTCTTTTCCGGGGCCATCTGGAATACACCAAAGCCCAGCTGGGGGATTGTATTTCCATCATTCAAAGTAATATTAGGTACGGTCATGCACACCAGATTACGCTTTTCTGGCCACCGCCCCAATGTGATGTATTCACGGCCGCGCTTAACGGGAGATGGGCAGCGGGATGGAGGGGGCATCGGCAAGGAGGGGCCTAGCTGCAGATATGGAAAAACCCACCATACGGTGGGTTAAAGCGAGGGAATGACGGTGTCCGAATTCATGACTTATTTGACAGTCTGTTCCTGGGTAAGTGGTCGTGATGGTTGACAGGTCAGTCGC
>NZ_JBEHFM010000030.1:0-20844 GCF_040225675.1 Corynebacterium sp. KPL2680 | reverse complement strand
CTTCGTGCTCTCAAAGAAAACTACTCCCTACTAGTCGGTAACTGATTTCTCAGTCCAACTAATGGGGAGCAGTTCACACCACGTGGGAGGGGCTGTGCACGCCAATCACGGATTTTGAGGACTGGACCAGCGTCATCGCTCAGGCACAGCTGGCACACGTCCTAGTCTAGATTCGGCCTTGCGGGCAGGTACCGAACGGGCAGGTACCAAAAATAAATATCGTTCGCCCCGCGTGCGCTATCCAGATATACTTGCGCGGCTAACCCCTATCAACCCCGAAAGAAGCGCAGGTTTATGGATCTAGTCCGAATCCTCTTCACCCGCTCGGAGCCTTATACGCTCTACGTCATAGCGGTACTTATCCTGCAAGCGCTGTCCACCGCAGCGACCCTGTATCTGCCCTCCTTGAACGCCAAGATCATTGATGAAGGCGTGTCCAAGGGCGATATCGACTATATCTGGCGCACCGGCGGAATCATGCTCATCGTAGCCTTTGTCCAGGTCATTACCGCCATCGGCGCGGTGTGGTTCGGCAGCCGCACCGCCATGGGCGTGGGGCGGGATTTGCGCAGCGAGGTCTTCCGCAAGGTCACCAGCTTCTCCGCAGAAGATATGAGCGAGTTCGGCACGCCCACGCTTATTACCCGCGGCACCAATGACGTGCAGCAGGTGCAGATGGTCTACATGATGATGCTGAACTTCATGGTCACAGCACCCATTATGTCCATAGGCGGCATCATCATGGCCATCCGCGAGGACGCCGGACTGTCCTGGTTGGTCTGGGTTTCTGTCGCGGTTCTGCTTGGCACCATCTCCGTCCTCATCGCGCGGCTTATGCCGCTTTTTCGTTCTATGCAGGACAAATTGGACACCATCAACGGCACCTTGCGCGAGCAAATCACCGGCATCCGCGTCGTGCGCGCCTTTGTGCGCGAGGCTTATGAAACTGAGCGTTTTACCAAGGCCAATAAGGACATTACCCAGCTTTCGCTGAAAATCGGCCAGCTTTTTGTCCTCATGTTCCCGATTATCACCGTCATTTTGAACGTGGCCACGGGCGCAGTGCTGTGGTTTGGCGGCCAGCGCGTGGATGCCGGGCTTGTCGATGTCGGCGGGCTCACCGCTTTCCTGCAGTACCTGCTGCAAATCCTCGCCGCGGTCATGATGGGCACGTTTATGGCGATGATGCTTCCGCGCGCCCTCGTGTGTGCCCGCCGCATCACCGGCGTCTTAAGCCACGAGCCGTCCATTACCCCGCCGAAAGATACCGTCACCCCGGCGACCAATTCCGGCACGGTGGAATTTCGCAATGTCAGCTTCTCCTATGCCGGGGCGGATGCCCCAGTGCTAGAGGATATTTCCTTTACCGCCACTCCCGGCACCACCACCGCGATCATCGGTTCTACCGGCGCGGGCAAGACTACGCTGCTTTCCCTCATCCCGCGCCTGTACGTCCCAAGCGAGGGCGAGGTGCTTATCGATGCCACCCCCACAACCTCCCTCTCCCGCCCGGACATCGTCAGCCGTGTTTCGCTCGTGCCGCAAAAGGCCTACCTCTTTAGTGGCACGGTGGCCTCCAATCTGCGGTTGGGCCACCCCGAGGCCACCGATGATGAATTATGGGAGGCGCTTCGCGTGGCGCAGGCGGACTTCGTCGATGACTTGGACATGCCCATCGCGCAAGGCGGTACCAATGTATCGGGCGGGCAGCGCCAGCGCCTATCCATCGCCCGCATGCTCGTAGCCCAGCCGCGCATTTATCTCTTCGATGATTCTTTCTCCGCGCTGGATGTGGTTACGGATGCCAACGTGCGCGCCGCCATGCACAAGTCTTTTGCCGAGCGCGGCGAGGACGTCACCACCATCATCGTCGCCCAGCGCGTGGCCTCCATCCAGGATGCCGATCAGATTTTGGTCATCGATAAAGGACGGATTGTCGCCCGCGGCACCCACACTGAGTTACTGAAATCCTCGGGCGTGTACCAGGAAATCGTTGAATCCCAAGAAACCGCCGGAGTAGCTGGAGGAGAGCACTAATGGCCAAGGACACCACACACAACTCCTCCGCTGAGGACGCCGAGCTCCAGGAGCTTGAGGCCAAGGTCGCCGCCGATGAATGGTCCGGTTCCGCGCCCCGCCAGGCCAAGAATTTCTGGCCCTCTGCTAAACGCTTGCTACTACTTCTCATGCCCTATAAGCGGCTGCTAGCGGTAGTGGCGGCGATGAACATAGTCTGCGTCTTCCTCGCGGTCTTCGCACCCAAGGTCTTGGGCGATGCCATGGACGTCATCTTCTCCGGCGTTATCTCCCGCGAGCTGCCATCTGGTATCTCGGCGCAGCAAGCCATCGACGGCATGCGCGCCCAGGGCCAGGATCAGGTGGCCGATATGGCCTCCGGCATGGACTTCACTCCCGGCGAGGGCATCGACTTTACCCGCTTGGGCACGCTTATCATCGCGGTGATCGCGATGTACATCGTCTCTGCCGCCTTCGAGCTCTGGCAAGGGCTCATCTTAAACCGCCTGACCGTCGACACGGTCTACGAGCTGCGCCAGCGCGTAGAGGCCAAGGTGCATGCGCTGCCGTTGAATTACTTCGATTCCCACCAGCGCGGCGATATCCTCTCGCGCACCACCAATGACATCGACAATGTGCAACAGGCCCTCCAACAGGCACTCTCCCAGCTGTTTTATAATATCCTGATGATCCTGGGCATCACCGTGATGATGTTTAGCATCTCTTGGCAGCTTGCCCTGGTGGCACTCTTGGCGCTGCCGCTGACCGCGCTGATCATCGGGGTCATTGGCGGACGCTCGCAACGCCAATTCAAAACCCAGTGGCGCGCTACCGGCCAGCTCAATGGGCAGGTGGAGGAGTCCTTCTCCGGCCGTGATCTGGGCGTCGTCTTTGGCCGCACTGAGGATATGACGCGCCAATTTGATGAGCGCAATGACGAACTCTTCCGCTCCTCCGCGCTGGCGCAATTCCTCTCCGGCATCATGATGCCCATCATGCAATTCGTGTCCTACTTGTCTTATGTGGCCATCGCCGTCCTCGGCGGCCTGCGCGTGGCCAACGGGCAGATGACCCTGGGCCAGGTCACCGCCTTTATCCAGTACTCCCGCGAATTTAACCAGCCGTTGGGCCAATTGGGCGGCATGATGCAACAGGTGCAATCCGGCGTGGCCTCTGCCGAGCGCGTCTTCGAGTTCCTCGACGCCGAAGAGCAAACGTTGGAGAACACCAGCGATGAGCTAGCCGGCCGAGCCCGCGGCCGCGTGGAGTTTCAGGACGTTGACTTTTCCTATTCGCCGGAGAAGGAACTTATTACCGGGCTCAACCTGCGCGTGGAGCCGGGGCAAACCGCGGCGATCGTGGGCCCTACCGGCGCGGGCAAGACCACCATGGTCAACCTGCTCATGCGCTTTTATGACATCGATTCTGGGCGCATTCTTATCGATGGCCACGATACCGCCCACATGCCCCGCACCGCCCTGCGCTCCCAGGTGGGCATGGTGCTACAAGATGCCGTCCTCTTTGAGGGCACCATCATGGACAATATCCGCTACGGCCGGCTTGATGCCACGGACGATGAGGTCATCGCCGCGGCCAAAGCCACCTACGTGGATCGCTTCGTGCACTCCCTGCCGGAGGGGTATGACACCGTCATCGACCAAGATGGCGGCGCCATCTCCGCCGGTGAGCGCCAGCTGATTACCATCGCTCGCGCCTTTTTGGCCCAGCCCGCATTGCTCATCTTGGATGAGGCGACCTCGTCCGTGGATACCCGCACCGAGGTACTCGTCCAAGACGCCATGAATGCCCTGCGCGCTGAGCGCACCTCCTTCGTCATTGCCCACCGCTTGTCCACCATCCGGGATGCTGATCTGATCTTGGTGATGGAAAACGGGGGCATCGTCGAGCAAGGCTCGCACGAAGAACTACTGCGCGCCCAAGGCTCTTATTGGCGCCTGCACCAATCGCAGTTCAACAAGGCTTAAAGGGAAGCTGCAGCGTGGTTACTTCACGTTGAGCTGGACTTGCGGGGCGTGCAAATTAGCGCCCTGCAGGTTGACCAGCTCCATGGTGACATCTTGCAGCGAAATGTGCTCCATCAGAACGTTCGGGATAGGAGCATCGGGCACCACGTGCGGGTCAGGAACGCCCAATTGATCAAGCACCGCGTTGAGATCGCCGTTGGATAAATCGACGTTTACCGGGATGGTGGGGTGATCCACCACCGCGGGTGTTGTCTGCAGTCCAGTGGTCAGGACGGTGACCGGCCCGTCCGTGACGGTGGTTTCCACGTCACCAGTGGTTAGCTTGCCTTGTCCCATAGCTGCGGGCAGGGTCAACGCCAGGTTTCGCGCGGCCAACTTGTCACCTACGAGTTTCAGCGCTCGTTGCTCACCCTGTGCGGTAGGCACAGTGATAAGCGAGGCGCTTACGTTCCCAGTCAGGGTGACATTATCAGCAGTCACCGTGCTGAGTTCAGATTGCGCTAAGGCCAAGCCTTCCTGCGCACGGGTTTCCTCAGGTTGGTTCACCGCACACACCGCTGTAAAAGCGCAGAGCACTGCGAGCGCACTACCTTTTACCACACGAGCAGAGCGACGACGCGGTAGTGAGCTCAGCCTGAATAGCTTCATGCTGAAACCGCCAGTTCTTTGGCCTGGGACTTTTTCTTCTTCTTGTGCTTCTTAGGAGACTTCTGGCGCTCCTGTGGCTGCCAGGCAAATGCGAGCGCACCACCGATAATGCCCAAAAGGCTACCAATCACGAAGCCGCCCAGGTTTGTGGTGGGAAGCGCGATGATTGCTACCAAGATGGCTAAAACACCCAGGTAAGACGATGTCTCCTGCCTAAACCAAGATCCAAAGCCGAACATGATTAGTGCCGCACCAATAAGAAGCGTCGAAACGCCAGACACCGTGGAAATCATGACCAGCAGATCAGAAATGCGCACAGTAATATAAGCCGGCGCTGCGATGGCGATGCCGGACAAGATAAGCAACAAACCACCCGCGAACGGACGACGCTTGCGCCAGTGTTTAAACCGCTGCCACCAGCTTTCTTTAGGGGCCACTCGGGTGACGGCTTTGTCATTTTTGTTATTCGCTGCGGAATCCTGCGGTTCATTAGCACTTTTTACCGCATCCGCTACCGACTGCGATGAGTTCTCTCCATCGCTTTCCGCCGCAGCCGTTGCTTCAGCACCAGCATCAGCGGTGCCGTCGGCCTTCGTCTCCGCAGCACTAGTGTGATCGGTGCCAGCGGCGGCCTCGCCAGCGGCATGTCCGGCCGGCTCTTGGGAAGAATCTTGGGCGCTGCGTGCAGCTTCGCCGTTATCGGTACCGGTTTCGTTCACCGCAGGCATGCGCAAAGTCTCATCATCAGAAGACTTAGCAGCCATTGTTGTTGCTTCCCCTCTTCACCGTCACATTCACACCAGAGGCAGCGAGCCTTTCTGCTCCCACCGAGGTCGTGCGAATATCATCCGCGCTCAGGGTCACCTTCTGCGCGTACAATCCCCACGAACCTGGATCAGCCTTGTCATTGACCTGGCTGGCATCAATACCCACGTTGGCATTCGTCAGATCCAGCTGACCCTTAATGTCGGTAGCACCAACCAAGAGGTTCTCTACCTCCACACTGTCATCACCATTCGCACGGAGGGCGAAGGTGGTCTCGCCAATCCCTGGGACATCAGGAAGGTTGGCGGACAGGCACAAGTTGGAAGCCACGGCGTGCTCAAACTTCAAGCGCGCGGCGGGGATGGTTTCTTCTCCCATCTTGTCCCTATCAACGAAGATCGACAGTCCTTCGCCCTCCAGGTGGCTCATGTTCACCTTAAAGAAGGTTCCTGAAAGTGCGATATTAGCGGTCAAGCCGCCTTGGGCTACCGCAAAACCTGTTACACCAAAAGCTGCAAGCCCGGCAGTCAGTGCGGTTGCAAACTTTGGAATACTAATCCTGCCCATGAAGGAACCTTTCTGTGGAATTGAAAAGGCGGGGTCCCTGCCTGTTTTAGCGGCATCCCCCGTCTACGGTGAATTTTTCAGCCCACTCTTTACCGCGGCCAGAGATTTACAGGCCGAGGATGAGTAATAGACCTACGCAATCCACTGATTAAATGAGCTTGAACACACGTTAACACTACCTGAGACACATCACACAAAAAGGGGTGCAATTAAATACGCCCGCAACGGTGTAGTCCAGATCATATGTTTAATGAAGACTATCGCACCCCCTGCCGTTGTCAACTTCCAATCCCCCCACTAAACCTGCAGCGCACAAAGTTGCACCCCCAAATTTGTGCGCCATGTAATAGGTGTGCACCGGTGTGTGTTACGCTACACAATCAACAGATTTTATCGACTAAGGAGGGTCGAATTGTCCAACTCACTGAAACCCGAAAATACACAGGCAAACGAAGAAAATACCCACATTGATTCCCCTCAGTCCGGTGCAGAAGAAGTAAACGCTCAGGACAAGAAGGAAGAAAAGCGCGAACTGCGCCGCGCTCCTTTGGGACCGGATTCCCTGTTGTGGAAGTGGGGCTCGGATAACCGCCTGCAGCTGCTGCGTGGCTACACCGGCATTTTGCAGAATATGCACCCCGCGATTGGTCAGTCCCTTTTGGACCACTCGAAGTTCTTCGACGAACCTTTCGCCCGCCTGCAGCGCTCTACGCCGCAGATTATTGAGTCCATCTACGATGATGGGGACATCGGTGAGCGCATTCGCGACTACCACGTCACTATTAAGGGCACGCTGCAAAATGGCGAGCGTTACCACTCCTTGAACCCAGAGACTTACTACTGGGCACACGCTACCTTCGTCTACCGCGTTATCTACGCCCAAGAGCTCTTCGGTACCCCGTTCACCAAGGAAGAGCGCGACCAAATCGTTCGCGAGGGCGTGACTTGGTGGGATAAGTACGGCATGTCTGAGCGCCCGGTCATTGATAACTACGATGACTTGATCAAGTACATGGATGAGATGGCAGACACCGTGCTTGAGCGCAACGAGACCGTTGACTTCGCACTGCGCACCGCACGCGTAGAGCCGGTCAAGGCTCCGGAAGGCGTTCCAGAGGCCGTATGGAAGGTTATCTGGAAGCCCATTATGCGCAGCGCCATCTGGTTGACTGTGGCTACCCTGCCGCAGAAGTACCGCGACATCTTGGAGCTGAAGTGGACCAAGCGCGACCAGAAGCGCTTCGACCGCATCGCTAAGTCCGTTCGCTTCATCATGGACCACCTCCCAGAGGATAAGCGCTACATGGAGCCGGGTCGTTCCTTGATGATCAAGAACGGGATGATCGAGGGCAAGTACAAGGAGCCGAAGAAGATCCAAGGCTACAACGCCACCCAGGCTAAGGACTCTGCTGCCACCGCGGAATCTACCGACAAACCGGATTCCGATGATGCAGTAGCCGCACGCCGTGCAGCCGGCTGCCCGTTCTAAAACATACCGGCTTCCTTATTGTTCGTGAGCTTTTTAGCTCACGAACCTTTTCATTGATCTTTCTGGAGCGTGCATTACATGTCTTTACCACGCCGTCTACAAGAACGGCCCTTGCCACAGCAATTACTAACTGAGCTACAACATCTCACCACTAACTACTCCACCGGTTCGCTGGATAAAGGCGAACGCAAAGCGGTCCACTCCCCCTTATTTGAAGAAGAATTAGGCTGGGTTGGAGTAGGTTCCGAAGAAGACGTAGATGAAGCTTTCCGCCGTTCGCGTCAGGCCCAAAAGGCCTGGGCCGATACCGACGTTAAACAGCGCGTAAAGGTAATGAAGCGCTTCCACCACCTCGTGGCTAAACACCGCGAGCTGCTTGCGGATTTCATCCAATTGGAAACCGGCAAGGACCGCACGGCCGCCTTTGATGAGGTACTCGACGTACTAAATAACGCGCGTTATTACTCAAATAATGCGCCAAAGCTATTGGCCACCCAGAAGCAGCCGGGCGCATTTCCGCTCATCACCAAAACGCACTTGCAGCGAGTTCCTAAGGGCGTTGTGGGGCAAATCAGCCCGTGGAACTATCCATTAGCATTGGGCATTTCCGATGCCGTTGCGGCACTGCTTGCCGGCAATGGCGTTGTGGCCAAGCCCGATGGATCCACCCCGTTTTCTAACCTGATTTCCCTCTACCTCTTGAAGGAAGCAGGACTGCCGAAGGATTTGCTGCAGATCGTTACCGGCTCCGGTCGAGTCGTTGGCTCAGCCATCTCCGAACACTGCGATTACCTGATGTTTACCGGTTCCACCAAGACCGGCAAGATTTTGGGCGCCACCGTAGGCGAGCGCCTCGTCGGATACTCCGCAGAACTGGGTGGTAAGAACCCGATGATCATCGCGCCGGATGCGGACATCGACAAGCATATTGACACCATCGCTACCGCTTGCTTTTCCAATTCGGGCCAGCTGTGCGTGTCGATTGAACGCATCTACGTCCCCGATGCCATCTTCGATCAATTCATTACCGCATTCCGCCGGGCAACCGAATCCATCAAACTTGGTTCCGGTTTGAACTGGGACTACACGATGGGTTCACTCATCGGCCAAAACCAACTAGATGTGGTGCAGCACTTTGTCGACGATGCCGTAGATAAGGGTGCCACCGTTATTACCGGCGGCAAGCCCCGCCCGGATATTGGCCCCTACCACTTTGAGCCCACGGTTCTCACTGATTTGGCAGAAGGCACCGAGCTTGCAGAGCAAGAGGTCTTTGGCCCCGTGGTGTACGTGCAACGCGTGCGCGATGTCGAAGAGGCCATCGAGCAGGCGAATAAATTGCCCTACGGTCTGAACTCCTCTGTATTCGGCCAACCCGAAACCGCGCAAGGCATCGCTGAGAAAATCGATGCAGGCAGCGTGACCATCAATGACGGCTACGCCTCCACGTGGGCCTCAATTTCCACCCCGTTGGGTGGCGTCAAGGAGTCTGGCGTTGGTCGCCGCCATGGCCACGAGGGATTGACCAAATATACGGAAGCAAAGAATATCTCCTCGCAAAGGATCATGCCGATGCGCGGACCAAATTGGCTTCCCAATAAGTACTACGGCACCCTGCTGAGCTCCGCGTTGCGCTTAGGAAAAGCCTTGCGCTTCCTCCCCTAAGCACTGCGCAGCGTAACCAGCCACCTTTTAAATTCAGTAACTCACTTCACATTCAATGGGTATGTGTGTACGATCACAACATATTCACGAATTGTGTCCTCTGGGAATATAAATTGCACAACACACAGCGGCCAGTAAGCGCCCTGTGAAACTCGAAAGGAACAGTATGTTCAAGCCATACCGCCGACCGACTGTCGCAGTGGTTGGTGCCGGAGTAGCCGGATGCGCCGCGGCTTCTGAATGCGCATTCTCTGGATTCGACACCGTTCTTTTTGAACAAGAACCATACATCGGCGGCCACTTCAATTCCGCTGAAGCCACCGAGGTTTCCCGGAAGTACCACTTCCGTACCCCGTACCTCCGCCTCACCAAAACTGATGGCTCGCCAGCTTCTGTAGTACGCCACCTTGAAGAGGCTGTTGCTGCCAGTGGCGCCGAGTTCCGTGGTTCCACTGCCGTTACGGGTGCCGAATTCGACCGTGCAGAAGGCAAATGGGAAATCTCCTACCTCGGTGATTCTGGTCAGGAAACCCAAGCTTTCGATGTGTTGATTCGCGCCACCGGTGAGGAATCCCCGTGGATTTCCGTTCCGGGACGGTCAAAGGCCAGCGTCGACGACATGTACCTCCACCACGGTGTAGAGGTATTTGGGCTGCCTAATGCCCTCTTCGTTGACGGCCCCACCCCGCGCGACTCTTACCTCAAACGTCGCCCACTGGCTGTCATCGAAGCCCGCGCCGATCACTGCCGTCGTTACGTCCGCCAGCTCGAGATTCGTGGACCAGGAGAACTAACCGTCAAGCACGATAAGTGGTTGGTTCAGCCCGGTACCGTACGCGGAATCCGCGAAGTGCTCGCAGGGTTCGATGCACCGGCCCATGATTTCAAGCGAGCATCCAACTATGCCCCTGAGTCCTCCTCGTCTGAACGCCAGAATCAACAAAAGTCCGCTACTGCCCTTAAGGAGGCATAATGACTACTCTGAGCAATCCTGAAAGCACTGTAAACGACAAGCACACCCAGACCGCAGATAACAATACCGATAACCTGCCTGAGCTGGGCCCAGATTCCATCCTGTGGCAGCGCTTTGGTGACTGGCGCTCCGCATTCGTCGCACTGTCTGCTGGTCTTTTGCAGATTGCCCAGCGTGACGTCAGCCGGTCCCTGGTGCAGCACTCCAACGTTTTTGATAACGAGGTTGCACGCTTGGTTCGCTCCGCCTTCCCGATCATCCGCACGATCTATGAAGGCCCAGAAGTTGGCGTCATGATTCGTGACTTCCACAAGGACATCAAGGGCACCCACCCAGATGGAAGCCGCTACCACCCGCTGAACCCGGATGTTTACTACTGGGCACACGCCACCTTCGCTGCAATGCCGTACCAGCTGGCCGGCAACTTCATGGATCCTTTGACCCCAGAGGAGCGCGAGCAGCTCTTCCAGGAGACCCGTACCTGGTACACCTTCTACGAGGTTGCAGAGCCCGACGATGCGCCAAAGACGTACGCTGAGTTTGAAGAGTACGTGGACAACATGATCGATACCCTCGATATCAGCGAAACCATCGAGCGCTCCCGCATCATCAACGGCCTCACCCTCGACACCCCAGATCCCAAGGTGCCCAACTGGCTGTGGAAGCCCATTGCACCTTACGCATCCCGCCTGCTGTTGTGGGTTGCTATCGGCATGATTCCGGACAAGCTGCGCAACAAGCTTGGCTGGGAGTGGACCAAGAAGGATGAGCGCAAGCTCAAGATCTTCTCCCGCGCCGTCCGTGGCGTCTTCTCCGTCCTTCCGCGTAAAGCACGCATGGTTCCTATTGCTACCCGCGCCTTTGAGAAGGCGGAAGCTGAAGGCGGTTTCCACTACTAAGGCCTTTACCCCTTCACTCATAGTTACTGAATACTGACTCCCACGATTGCACCTTGAGGCCTTAAGGTAGATAACAACGTGGAGCATTAGTAGTGAAGGAGCACGAATGACAACCGTGTCCGGTTGGATTGCTATAGCCACATCGATTCCGGTGTGGCTATACTTTTTCGCCCGCATAGGCGCGCTCATTAAGTTCATCCGCTCGGGCGGGCCAACCCAACTAGAGCGCACCAATAGCCCCGTAAAACGCCTCGGGCGCGTGCTGGCAGAGGTCTTCGGCCACACCCACTTCAAGGGAAAACCATTGGTCAATGCCGCCCACTGGGCGGTCATGGTGGGCTTCTTATTCGGCATCCTGGTGTGGTTTGAGGCCTATATTCAAACCTTCGCCCCGGATAAAGGGTGGCCCGGCTTAAGCACCTGGCCGGTGTATCACTTTGTGGAAGAAGTACTTGGCATCGGCACGGTGCTGGGCATCTGCTTCCTCATCGGCGTGCGCCTGAAACTAGGCGATACCGAGCGCGGCAGCCGCTTTTTCAACTCCCAAACGGCAGCGGCCCGCTGGGTGGAGGCCATCGTTTTCATCGAGGGCCTCAGCATGCTCTTGGTCAAAGCCTCCAAAATCGCAGCTTTTGGTGGCGGTTCCGCAGTCGCGGATTTCTTGACTATTCACTTAGCTAAGGCACTGCCCGAATCCCCGGCACTGGTCAGCTTCTTCGCCTTGGTCAAGCTGCTATCCGGGCTCCTTTTCATCTTCTTTATTTCCCGCAAATTCCAGTGGGGTGTCATGTGGCACCGCTTCATGGCGTTTTTCAATATCTTTTTCCAGCGCAATACCTCTGGGGAAAAGGCGCTCAAATCCCTGCCCACCCCGGACTTGGAAGAAGACATCACCCCTGGCAGCTGGAAGATGCTGCTGGATTCAACCGCGTGCACCGAGTGCGGCCGCTGCCAAGAGCTGTGCCCGGCCTGGAATACCGATAAGCCGCTCAGCCCCAAAAAGGTCATGATGGACTTGCGCCAAGGCGCGCTAGATAATTACAACCCGCACGAGGGCCTCGATGTGCTCTCGATGGCTGGCGTCATCGACGATGATGTCCTGTGGTCCTGCACCAACTGCGGTGCCTGCGTGGATCAGTGCCCCACCGATATCGAGCACATTGACCATATTGCAGACCTGCGCCGCTTCAAGGTTTTGGCAGAATCCGATTTCCCATCGGAGCTTACCGGCCTATTTAAGAACATGGAGACCAAGGGCAACCCCTGGGGCCGCAATAATTCCGAGCGCCGCGCCTGGATTGATGAGGCGCGTGCTGATGGCATCGAGGTCCCCATCATTGGCGAGGATGCCGCGGACTTCTCCGATATGGAATACCTTCTCTGGGTAGGCTGCGCCGGCGCTTATGATGACAATGGCCGCCGCACCACCCGCGCCGTCGTGGATCTTCTCCACACCGCCGGCGTGAAATTCGGTGTGCTTTCTACTGGTGAGACCTGCACCGGCGATCCCGCCCGCCGCGCCGGCAACGAGTTTTTGTTCCAGATGATGGCGCAACAAAACGTTGAAACACTCAACAACGCTTTCGAGGGCGTGCCGGAAGGCCAGCGGAAAATCATCACGACGTGCCCACACTGCTTTAATACCATCCGCAATGAGTACCCGGACTTCGACGGGCATTTCGATGTCTTCCACCACACGCAGCTACTCAACCGTCTGGTGCGCGAGAAGCTGCTGCAGCCGGTTCCGCGCACCCCAGAAAACCGCAAGCCCATCACTTATCACGACCCGTGCTTCTTAGGCCGGCACAATAAGGTCTTCGATCCACCACGCGAGCTTCTCGAGGCCACGGGCGTCGAGCTGCGCGAGATGGACAAGTCCCGCGATGAAGCCTTCTGCTGTGGCGCCGGCGGCGCGCGCATGTTCATGGAAGAAAAGTTGGGTTCTCGCATCAATGAGTTCCGCACGGAGCAGGCACTGGAGACCGGCGCCGAGGAAATCGCCACTGGCTGCCCGTTCTGCAATGTCATGATGACCGGCGGCGTGAAGTCTCTGGCCGCCGAGTCCACCCCCACCACACAGGTCAACGACGTGGCCACCATGCTGCGCAACTCCATTTCCCTGGATGACAAGGGCACCCTTCCAGAACCCCGCCCCAAGGCCTTTTTGGGCACCCCAGTGCGCCACCGTGCGGCTTCAGCTACCGCTACCGCTGAATCCCCCAAGGCACCCGCGCCTGCCGATGCCCCCTCCTCTACCAACACCCCCACCGCTACCACGCCACCCGCCGCGCCTTCTGCTCCTTCGGCACCGGCGGCTCCAAGCGCGCCCTCTGCTCCGACGACTCCCGCGGCCCCCAATGCTGCGGCTCCATCCGCGCCAAAGGCTCCTTCTACCCCGGCTGCCCCCAAGGCCCCTTCGGCACCCAGCGCACCGAGTGCTCCCTCCGCGCCTAGCGCGCCAACCCCACCGGGTGCTCCCACGCCACCAAAGGCTCCCAAGGCCCCCGCTGCTCCTGCCGCTCCGGGTTCTTCTTCGGCACCTAGCGCCCCGGCGGCTCCGAAGGCTCCGGCAGCACCAAGTGCCCCGGCAGCTCCAGGTGCCCCGACTTCGCCGGCTGCTCCAGATGCGAAGGCACCCGCGGCACCCCAACCGCCTAGTGCCCCGCAGCCACCCGCTGCTTCGCAAGCACCAACTACGCCACAACCACCTGCAGCTCCACAGCCACCAAAGGCTCCGCAAGCTGCCAAGGCGCCACAGGTTCCAGCAGCGCCAAAGCCACCGCAGGCTGACAAGAAACCCGAGGCAGCGGCGCCACCCGCGCCTCCTGCTCCGCCGGCATCGGCCACGCCGCCCGCTCCGCCGGCACCACCGGCGTCATCGGAAAGCGCAGAGGCTCCCAAGGCCCCAAAGCCACCGGAACCGCCGAAGCCACCCTCACCGCCGAAAGACGCGAATACCGAGTAGGCATGTGCAGGGGTGAGTGCGTACGCTGTGATTCATGCAATTAGATGTGGGATGGGCTGCGGATACTTTTGTTCTGGCAGCAGGTGCGACGGAAAACACCACTAGCCTCGTTTCCTTTGCCTGGATCATGCTTGCGGCGCTACTGGCGCCGATAGTGTCGTTCATGTTGGGCAACCGGCTGCCGGCCGTTGCCCTTTTGATCATCTTTGGCATGGTCATCGGCCCATCGCTTTTGGATGTCGCCCATGAGGATGCTGGCATCAGCATGCTGAAAGAGCTGGGTGTTGGTGCGCTCTTCTTGCTCGCAGGTTTTGAGATCGAGATTTCTACGCTCAAGACCAAAGAAGCGGGAACTGCACTGTCCACCTGGCTTATCTGCCTCGTGGCCTGTGGTGTCGGTGCCTACTTCTTGGTCGATAATGTCCCGGGCGCTATCGTGGTGGCGCTGGCGCTAACGTCTACGGCGCTGGGCACACTGCAGCCCATGCTAAAACAGGACCGCGTGCTCGAGACCAAAGTGGGCAAATCGGTCATGATTCACGGTGCTATTGGTGAGGTCGCCCCCATTACCGCGATGGCCCTGCTGCTTAGCACGCGCTCCACGTGGACCACGCTGCTGATTATGCTCGCGTTCATTGGCATCGCCGTGGCTGTTGCCATCATGCCGGCGGCCATTGCAACGACGATTCCGTGGGTTAAAGCGGCGTTTATCTCCGGTGCAGGGTCCACCAACCAAACCATTTTGCGCCTTATCATCCTGATCCTTGCCACCCTCATGGCCGTCACGGCGGTCTTTGAACTAGACATCGTGCTGGGCGCCTTCGCCGCCGGCATCATCTTGAACCGCATCATTCCGGATGAGTTCCATCGCCGGCTGGAGCACCGCCTCGATGTGGTCTTCCACTCCATGCTCATCCCGGTCTTCTTCGTGGTCTCTGGTATGACGATTAACTGGGATACCATCGCTAATAACCCAGGGAAGGTACTGGGCATCCCGGCGCTTATTCTCGTTACCCGCGGCCTGCCGGTATTCCTGCGCGAGAATGTGGGTCACACCGGCTCCGAAATTGAAACGGTGCGCGAGCGCCTGCAGGTCAGTTTGTACACGGCTACCGGCCTGCCGATCATCGTTGCTGTGACATCGCTGGCGGTTAATTCCGAATTGATGAAGCAAGAAACCGCCTCGATCTTCGTTGCAGGTGGCGCGTTGACCGTTGCCATCTTCCCGTTTCTGGCCAACTTGGTGGGAAGGAAAGACTCCAAGACGGTTGATGAATCCGACCCAAAGAAGAAATCGGATTCTAACGAGGACGACAAGGAAGAAGAGTCCCAAGAACTCTAATCTTTTACTCCGCACTAGAAGCTATGCCCTGCCACCGCGGCAGGGCATATTCTTTTTGAATCAGCTTGTCTATTATGGTGACTGTGACTAATAGCTACGGACCCTCCCCCTATGACCGGACACTGCGTCTATCTGATTCAGAGCGCAACGATGCCCTGACGGATCTAGCCCGCGCAGTGGGCGAAGGCCGCTTATCGATGACCGAGTTTGAGGAGCGCTCCGATAGCGTCATGCAGGCCGTTACCCACAAGGACCTAGCACCAATTTTCAGCGATATCCCTGCGACCGGATCGCAAGAGGTAAAGATCTACTCCCAAGGCGATGTGGACCGCGCCGTTAATGCCGCGAAGAAGCCCCGCATCGCTACCGCCCTGACCAGCTCGATCATTTTGATCGCGGCATCTCCTACTCTTGTCATGCTCAGCGCCACCATGAATAGCCCCTGGTTGCTGGCGGGTGGCGCCGTAGCCGCAGCGCTCATTCCCATCGTGTGGATCCTCTTGTACGTGGCCAAGGTGGGCCCGCAATCGTGGCATGCCCCCTCGGTGCGGCAGATTGAGCGCCAACAGCAGCGCGAGATCCGTGCGCTGACGGCACACGAGCGGGCGCACCAAAAAGAATTAGAAAAGAAAAAGTGGGCCGAGCGCCGCCAACAGGCCGGTGAACTTACTGGTCAGGCTATGGAAATGGCGAAGAAGCAAATCAACAAGTGGAATAATAAATAGCGCTGAGGCGCGCTGCAATATTTCTTAACGCTGTGAAAGATGGCACAATATTGCCATGACTTCTCCCAAACCCCGCATCTTTGACCAGTCCGAAAAATTAAAGGGCATCGCTTACGATATTCGCGGTGAGGTCTCAGCGGAAGCGGAGAGAATGGAACTGGATGGCCACACCATCCTCAAGCTCAATACGGGCAACCCCGCCGTCTTTGGCTTCGATGCACCCGATGTCATCATGCGCGATATGATCAGCGCCTTGCCCACCTCCCAGGGCTATTCCACGTCCAAAGGCATTAGCTCGGCCCGCCGGTCCATCGTCACGCGCTATGAGCTCGAGGACTTCCCACCTTTTGATATTAACGATGTCTTCTTGGGCAATGGCGTATCCGAGCTCATCACCATGACCACCCAGGCGTTGCTCAATAATGGCGATGAGATTCTCATCCCGGCGCCGGATTACCCGCTGTGGACGGCAGCAACCTCGCTGGCCGGTGGCACACCAGTGCACTACCTATGCGATGAGGAAGATGAATGGAATCCGTCTATCGAGGATATTAGATCCAAGGTCACCGAAAAGACCAAGGCCATCGTGGTCATCAACCCGAATAACCCAACCGGTGCGGTGTACTCGCGCGAGGTCCTGCAACAAATCGTGGATATCGCGCGCGAGCACAACCTGCTCATCTTGGCCGATGAGATTTATGACCGCATCCTTTATGACGATGCGAAGCATATCTCCATCGCCTCGCTGGCCCCCGATCTCTTGACCTTTACCTTTAATGGCCTGTCCAAGGCCTACCGAGTATGCGGCTACCGCGCGGGCTGGATGGTCATTACGGGTCCGAAGCATCATGCGCACGGGCTCATTGAGGGACTCGAATTGTTGGCCGGTACCCGCCTGTGCCCGAATGTTCCCGCGCAACACGCCATCCAAGTGGCGCTGGGCGGCCGCCAATCCATCTTCGAGCTCACTGGGGCCGGGGGACGATTGCTGCGCCAACGCAATATCGCCTATGACAAACTCAACGAAATTCCGGGTGTCTCCGCAGTAAAGCCGAAGGGCGCGCTGTATCTCTTCCCGCGCTTGGATCCCAATGTCTATGACATTCACGATGATTCCAAACTCATGTTGGACATCCTCAAGGCGGAAAAGATCCTCATGGTCCAAGGCACCGGTTTCAACTGGCCGCACCCGGATCACTTCCGCGTGGTCACGCTGCCCTGGGCTTCCCAACTGGAAAACGCCATCGAGCGCTTGGGCAATTTCTTGGTGAGCTACCGCCAATAGCACCCCAGCAGGCGATTGGTAATTGCAGTAATAATCGTTCACAATACACCGTATGGGACGGCATTCCTCGGTTTCTAATTCCGCATCGGGCTCGGCTTCGCGGCATCGGCAAGCGCAGCGTCGATCGGAGCCCAGCGGGCACGCGCCAGGCCAGTCGGCGTTGGAACGCCTACATCCACGTCAGCTGGCGCAGAAGGTATCCGGCCACCCGTGGCGCGTTGGGCTGGTCACCGCCATCGGCGCGGCGCTCATCGCCATGCTGATAAGCCTCGTCTTCCTCTGGCCGTCTAGTACCGCCTCGAAGCACACCTCGGAGGAGTTCGAGTCCACCTACGCGCTGAACCACCCGCAGATTGAGGCAACAGTGGAAAAGACTGACCATTCCGCGTGCCAATCGGAGCAGACCGGCCTGGCCTTCGATACCCCGCCGTTGATTCCGGAAAAGGAAGAGGTGGACTGTGACCGGGCGCTGGTGAAGATCACCTCCGACGAGGACGAGGGGAAGATGACCCAATTGGTCACCTACGGCAACGCGGGCGACCCAGAATTGCAGCCGGGCGATAATATCGTGCTGTCCAAGGCCACCGATCCCACCGGGTCCGTCTCGTATGCCTTTGCCGATTATCAGCGCAGCAATAGCCTCCTTCTGTGGGGAGTGGTCATCGCTATTGTCATCATCGCTTTCGCGGCCTGGCATGGGGTGCGCGCGATCATCGGCTTGGGGCTAAGCCTTGGCATCGTCTTTAGCTTCCTCATCCCAGCGCTCATCGCGGGCACCAATCCCCTCTGGGTGGCACTCGCCGCCTGTACCGCCATCATTCTCCTTGCCGTGCCCCTGGTCCACGGCGTGAATTGGAAATCCGCCTCCGCGGTGGGCGGTTCCCTGACCGCGCTTGCCATCGCCGCGTTCCTAGCGTGGGCGGCCATCGATAGTTCGCAGCTGCAAGGCTATAGCTCCGAAGATAACCTCAAGCTGCTGCTGTATATGCCCAATGTGTCCATCCTGGGCGTGCTGCTGTGCGGTTTCGTCGTCGGCGCATTGGGCAGCCTTGCCGATGTCGCCATTGCCCAAGCCTCCACCATCACCGAGCTGCACGAATCCGATCCCGCGGCATCACCGCTCGAGCTTTTCCTATCCGCCATGCGGGTCGGCCGCGACCACATCGCCTCGATGGTCTATACCCTCATTTTGACCTATACCGGCGCCGCCTTGCCCCTACTCCTGCTCATCACCGCCGCCGAACGCCCCGCAGGGCAAATCCTCAGCAGCGATCTCGTCGCCACCGAGCTCCTGCGCTCCGGCGTCGGCGCCATGGCACTGACCCTAGCAGTACCGATTACCACGCTGATTGCCGCGTTTACGGTCCCGTCGCGCCGCCGTTAGAGCGTGCGGCCCAGCGCCTGTATCTTCCAGCCGGCGTTGGACCAGGCCGCAACGTCGAGCACATTGCGGCCATCGATAATGTGCTTATTATCTACGAGCTCGCCGGCCTCATTCGGGTCCAGAACCTTAAATTGCTGCCATTCGGTGGCCAGGATGACCAACTCCGCCTCCCGCAAGGCGGATTCCGTATCGGCGGCATAGTCCAAGGTGGGAAAAACCTTCTTGGCGTTGTCCATACCCTCAGGGTCATAGACGGTCACCGCAGCACCCGCCAAGGACAAGGACCCAGCAACCGAGAGCGCCGGCGAATCGCGTACATCATCCGAATTGGGCTTAAAAGCACAGCCCAGCACGGTAACGCGGTGGCCCAAAAGCGAGCCATTGAAGGCTTCTTTAGACAGGTCCACCATGCGGTCGCGCCGCCGCATATTAATCGCGTCCACCTCTCGCAAAAAGGTCAGGGCCTGATCGGCGCCGAGCTCACCGGCGCGCGCCATAAAGGCGCGAATATCCTTAGGCAGGCAACCACCGCCAAAGCCCAGGCCCGCGCCGAGGAACGTGCGGCCGATGCGCTTGTCTATGCCAATGGCATCCGCCAGCGCCACCACATCCGCCCCCGCGATCTCACAAATCTCAGAGACCGCATTGATAAAGGAAATCTTGGTGGCCAAAAAAGCATTGGCGGAAACTTTTACCAGCTCTGCGGTCTGCAGATCGGTCACGATGAAGGGTGTATCCTGCGCTAACGGCTGCGCGTAGATCTCACGGGCAAGCTCCTCCGCACGAGATTCCGATTCACGGGTTCCAATCACGATGCGGTCCGGGGTGATGGTGTCGTGCACCGCATAACCCTCGCGCAAGAATTCCGGGTTCCACGCGATTTCCACGCGGGTTCCCTCGGGCGCCAAACTATCCGCCAGTTCTTGTAGTTCGGCCGCCGTTCCTACCGGAACGGTGGATTTGCCAAAGATGACGTGCTCCCCGCGCAGCTTGGGCACCAAGTCCGTGATAACGGACTTAACGTAAGTCATATCCGCCGCATAAGAGCCGCGGCGCTGCGGGGTTCCCACGCCGAGAAAGTGCACGTTGGCGAATTGCGCAGCCTCGTCATAATCCGTGCTAAACCCTAAGCGCCCAGCATCAATATTGCGCTCGAGCACCTCCGGTAGCCGCGGCTCAAAAAAGGGAACCTTGCCCGATTGCAAGACGGAGATTTTATCCTCGTCTACATCGACGCCTAAAACTTCATGCCCCAATTCCGCCATGCAGGCGGCGTGGGTGGCACCCAGGTAACCGGTGCCAATAACAGTCATCCGCATAAAACCTCATCCTAGAGATTTTATGTAAATACCAGATTAATCCCTGCGGAAGTTCAGGTAAGACTTTGATGGCGTTGGGCCGCGCTGACCTTGGTACTTCGATCCCAAGGCACCCGTGCCATAGGGGCTTTCCGCCGGCGAGGTCATCTTAAAGATGGCCAACTGGCCCACCTTCATCCCCGGCCACAGCGCAATGGGCAGGTTCGCGGTATTGGAAAGCTCCAGGGTGATGTGCCCGGAAAAGCCGGGATCGATAAAGCCCGCGGTGGAGTGGGTCAATAGCCCCAGCCGCCCCAGCGAGGACTTGCCTTCCAACCGTCCGGCCAAGTCAGCCGGGAGGGTGAATTTCTCCAGCGTGGCGCCAAGGACAAACTCGCCGGGGTGGAGAATGAAGGATTGATCCTCTTCTACTTCCACCAACGTGGTAAGCTCCGGCATCTCCGCCTTGGGGTCAATGTGCGTATAGCGGGAGTTATTGAATACCCGGAAATACTTATCCAAGCGCACGTCAACGGAAGAAGGCTGGATAAGCTCACTATCAAAGGGGTCGATGCCCAGCTCTCCGGAATCAATGGCGGAACGAATATCACGATCTGAAAGAAGCACGGACCCGATTCTACTCAATCGCCTGCCCAAGGTGTATAGTAGGGAAAGCGCATTTAGCGCAGTGCCGACGTAGTTTAATGGTAGAACTGCAGCTTCCCAAGCTGCTGGCGCGGGTTCGATTCCCGTCGTCGGCTCCATTGTCATGAGTCGCGACATGCTTGACAGGTCAGTCGCGACATAGTTGACAAACCGGCATCTCAGTCGTTTTTGT
>NZ_JBEHFM010000029.1:0-21052 GCF_040225675.1 Corynebacterium sp. KPL2680 | reverse complement strand
TACTACGGTGGTCGCCAGCCTCATTCATAAGGGGCCCACCGTCAGTTACAGATACACCACGCTACTGGACGCAACCGGGAAATACCTCCAATTTCCAAAGCTGAGAGCGCTTTCCCTATCCCTGGAAGGAAATGGCCTATGAGCAGGCCAAGGACCATAGCTAGGATAATCCACACAGGAAGAAAGCGATCGAGAAAAGCCAAACGCGGCTGCTGTGAGGTAGCCATACCCGTCTCCTTTATTGACCCAATTCGCACTGTACCGTGCAGCACTGTAACCATTCATATCGATAGATGTCAATATGAAAGGGTGTGTCAAACGCCCATATACTAAAGGCATGGTTTCTTCGCACGGCACGACCAAAAATCCTCACATCAACGAATGTTGTTCACTCAGCAACGGCCCCCTAGACCAGGCCGATTCCGTGCATCTTGCCCAGCAATTCAAGGTACTTGCAGATCCCGCCCGACTTCGTCTTTTATCCATCTTGTGCGATGAAGGCTGCGGCCCGATGAGCGTTTCCGAACTGACCACATTATCCGGTCTCAGCCAGCCGACGGTGTCTCACCATCTTGCAAAATTGCGCGATGCTGGCCTCTTAGCCAAACGGCAAACTGGCCGCACCGTCACCCATGAAGTGCAAAAGCAAGCTTTCACTGCACTGCGAGAACTACTCTCTTTCGACTAAACAGCCCCTAACGATAAAATCTTGGCCTGATATGTCTGCAACATTGAGAGCCAATCAAAGTATTTCGCCCCGCAATTAATCCCCTCATAAAGGAAAAGGCCCGAGCTTAGCGCTCGGGCCTCCTTGAAATCTAGGTAGATTCAGTGCTTAGAGGTTGGGGAACCAAATTCCAATCTCGCGCTCAGCGGACTCTGGGGAGTCAGAGCCGTGCACGATGTTCTCGCCCACGCTGAGTGCGAAGTCACCGCGGATAGAACCCGGTGCAGCCTTGGAAACGGGGTCGGTGCCGCCGGCGAGCTGGCGCCATGCCTCGATGGCGCGCTCGCCTTCAACAACGCCGGCAATCAGCGGTGCGGAGGTGATGAAGTCCACCAGCTCGCCGAAGAATGGCTTGTCCTTGTGCTCTTCGTAGTGCTTTTCTGCGGTCTCACGGTCAGCCACGCGCAGGTCCAGCTCGGCCAGCTTGAGGCCCTTGCGCTCGATGCGGGCGATGATCTCGCCCACGTGGCCGTTCTTTACGCCGTCCGGCTTAATGAGGATCAATGTACGTTCAGTCATGCCCCATACTGTACCGAATACCCACAACTCGTCCACGACCGAGGGCTATAAGCGGGGGCAGCATTAAGTAAGCTGCTGGACTATCTCTGTCGCGCGCTCGTGGGTAGTACCCCGAAACCATAGGCGCACTTGGTTCACCGCCGTGCCGAACTGGCCGTTTCCCAGCAAACGCTTAATCTCTGCGCGCTGCTCTTTATCTAAATCCTCAAGGGTGGCTTCTTCTGCCCGCTGAAAATTAGCGCGCAGGGCCAGGGCCAAAAATACGGCGGCAATGATGAGCGCTACCAGCGGTAGCCACGGCGTTCCCGTGACCGCGCGGGCAGCGACCGCGGCAATGCAGGCAAGGGCCGCGAGGACGAGATAGACGGTGCGCATGGCCACTACTTCTGGTTGAGGTGCTGGGTAGTTAAGTAACCGCGCTTCATGCGGGCGATTAAGTTACTGCGCAAATACGCCGCAAGGAGCCACTCCATGCCAAAGATGATGAAGATCGCGGCGATGGACCAGTGCGCCATGAAGCCAAGGATAAGGCCCAATAGCTGCGCCCAGACGATGACGGTCAGCGCCCACTTCTTATTCATAAACGCGATCATGCCCACGTGGAAAATCAGGGCGCCAATCACCAGGCCATAGTTAAACGGCGTCCACAGCGTGCCGTCATACAGCTTGTATAACAGCGGCAGGGCCAAGACGAGGGTGATCGACTCCATGATGAGCGAGCTGGCGATGACCATGCCATTAAAGCTCTTGAGCGGATCCTTGACGGGGTCCTGTCCCAAGCCCAATGGGCCGATTTCATTCTCCGCGATGTCGTCGCCACGGCGCGGCGGACGAGGCGGGCGGGACTTAGGATTGGGGCTGGTCATGCGGGCTCCTTTCCAAACATCGCGCGGGCTTCGCCGGCGGTGACCACCGAACCGGTAATGACAATACCGGAGCCGGATTGCACCTCGGATTCCTCGGCCAGCTCCACAGCTTGCGCGTAGGCACCCGGCAGATCATCAGTCACATAGACGCGCTCTTCGCCATAAATATCGCGGGCCACTTCCGCCAGCTCATAGGCATCGAGCGCGCGCGGCGAGGAGTTTTGGGTGATGACCACCTCGCTCAAGTACGGCTCCAGCGCGGCAAGGATGCCCTGGGCGTCCTTATCGCCAAAGATGGAGACCACGCCGATAAGCCGGGCGAAATCGAAGTCGCGGTCGAGCGCCGCGCCGAGCGCCTTGGCGCCGTGGGGATTGTGGGCGGCATCGATAAACGTCGTGGGCGAGGTGCGCACGCGCTCGAGGCGGCCGGGCGAAATCGTCTTGGCAAAACCATTGCGCACAGAGGCAATATCCAAAGGATGCCCGGAAGAGGCACCGAAGAAGGCTTCCACCGCTGCAAGGGCAACGGCCGCATTCTTGGCCTGGTGCTCGCCGTGCAGCGGCAAGAAAATATCCTCATACATGCCGCCAAGGCTCTGGATATTGACCTGCTGGCCACCGACCGCGATGCGGGATTCTAGGGCCGCGAACTCTGCGCCGGAGCGCGCCACGCCGGCATCCATGTCCACCGCGCGCTGCAGAATGACCTGCATGGCCTCGGGGACTTGCTCGGCAATAATGGCGATGTTTTCGTTCGGGGTCAGCGGGTCTTCGGCATCGGCGCGGCGCTTGATGATGCCCGCCTTCTCCCCCGCGATCTCCCGAATATCGCTGCCCAGGTAATCCGTGTGGTCAAGGCCCACCGGGGTAATCACGGAGACGTCTGCATTGACCACATTCGTGGCATCCCACAGACCGCCGAGACCGACCTCGACGACGGCGACGTCAACGGGGGCATCGGCAAACGCTGCATAGGACAGGCCCACCAAAACCTCGAACTTGGACATGGGGACATCGGAACGCGCATCCACCATCTCCACATACGGCTTGATTTCGTGCCACAGGCGCACGTAGTCACGCGGGTGGATGGGCCGGCCATCGATGCCGATGCGCTCGGTGACCCGCTGCAGGTGCGGGCTGGTGACCAGGCCCACGCGGCGGTGGAAGGAACGCAGCAGCGAATCGACCATGCGCGCGGTAGAAGATTTGCCGTTGGTGCCCGCAATGTGGATGACATCAAAGGACTGCTCGGGATGTCCCAGCAAATCCATGAGCATCTCGATGCGCTCCAGGCTGGGCTCGATCTTGGTCTCCGGCCAGCGCTGGTTGAGCTCGTCTTCCACCTCACCGAGCGCCTGCAGCTCCTCCGGGGATACCTCTTGGGGCGCGGCGTCGTTATATTCTTCGTCCTCGCCCATGCCCAGGTTGAGGGTCAGGCCCGATTCCGTAATCTCCACCGGGGTGCCCTCGGTACCCTCCTTGAGGGCATCGACGATCTCAAAATCGTCCTCTCCCCCGGCGGCCTCGCCATTGCCGTTGGCGTCATGATTGAAGCGCTGATCTGTCACTACTTAAGGCCCTCCAAACGGCTGGTAATGCGCTCAACTTCCTCGCGCGCGATGTCTTGGCGCGCCCGAATCTTAGTGACCACATCTTCCGGCGCCTTGGCCAGGAAGTTCTCATTGCCCAGCTTCTTGCCGGTCTGTTCCAATTCCTTATTGGCCTTGGCCAAATCCTTTTCCAGACGCTTGCGCTCTGCTTCGACGTCTACCGCGCCGTGGGTATCCAGCGTAACCTCCACGGCGGCCCGGGACAGGCGCACCTCAATGGAGGCCGAGGGGTTAAAGTCCTCGCCCGGCGCGGTGGTATTGGCCAGGTTGCGCACCAATTCCTCCTGGCCCTGCAGGTCTGCCGCGGCGAAGTCGAGACGGCCGGGCACCTTTTGCGAAGGCTTGACGCCTTGATCGGAGCGGAAGCGGCGCAGCTCGGTAATGAGCTTATCGGCATCGTCGATGCGGCGGGCGGCCACCGCGTCCTTGGTGGCGCCGCCGTTGGTATCGGCCACCGTGGGCCATGGGGCGATGACGATGGATTCCCCGCCGGTCAGTGCCTTCCACAGCACCTCGGTCACATACGGCATGGTGGGGTGCAAAAGGCGCAGCACGACGTCGATGACGCGGCCCAAAACGATCTGGGTATTGCGGCCTTCTACCGTTTCGCCATCGCGCGGGATCTGCGTCTTGGCAATCTCCAGGTACCAGTCACAGAGCTCGTCCCAGGTGAAGTGGTAGAGCAGCTCGTTGGCCTTGGCAAATTGATAATCGTCCAAGTAGGCATCGACCTGGGTGCGTACCTCTTCGGCGCGGTCGAGGATCCAGCGGTCGGCATCGGAAAGCTCCGTGCGTTTTGGCAGCGGTGCCACGCCGGCGCCGTTCATCAGCGCGAACTTGGTGGCATTAAAGAGCTTGGTAGCGAAATTGCGCGATGCCGCGGCAGCGTCAGAGCCCAGCGGCAAGTCCACGCCCGGGTTAGCGCCGCGGGCCAGGGTAAAGCGCAGCGCATCGGCGCCGTAATCGCGCACCCAGTCCATCGGGTCAATGCCATTGCCCAGGGACTTGGACATCTTGCGGCCCTGCTCATCGCGCACAAGGCCGTGCAGGTAAAGGTCTTTGAAAGGAATCTGCGGGCGGCCATCGGTGCCTTTACCCAAAAGCTCTGGGGTCTTGGTGCCGGCGAAGGTGCCGAACATCATCATGCGCGCGCCCCAGAAGAACAAGATGTCATAGGCCGTAACCAGCACGTTGGTGGGATAGAACTTCTCCAGATCCGGGGTCTTATCGGGCCAGCCCAGGGTGGAAAATGGCCACAGCGCCGAAGAGAACCAGGTATCGAGCACATCCGGATCCTGCTCGTAGCCTGCCGGCGGCTCCTCATCGGGGCCGACGCACACGATGTCGCGCTCGATCTCGCCGGACTCGTTCGTGCGCTCCGGGCCGTACCAAATGGGGATGCGGTGGCCCCACCACAGCTGGCGGGAGATGCACCAATCGTGCATGTCATCGACCCATTCGAAGTAGCGCGGCTCCAGCGACTGCGGGTGCAAGGCGGTATCGCCCTCGCGCACGGCATCGCCAGAGGCCTTCGCCATCTGCGCTACATCGACGAACCACTGCAGCGACAGGCGCGGCTCGATGGGCTCGCCGGAGCGCTCCGAGTGGCCCACGGAGTGGACATAGGGGCGGATTTCTTTGACGATGCGCCCCTGCTCCCGCAGCGCCTCCCTAATTTCCACGCGCGCATCTTCGCGCGTCATGCCATCAAAACGGGTGCCGGTATGCGCGATGTGGCCGGTGGTATCCATGACCGTCGGCATATCCAAGTCGTGGCGGGTGCCCATGGCGTAGTCATTGGGATCGTGGGCCGGGGTGATCTTTACCGCACCGGTACCAAAATCCATGTCCACGTAATCATCGGCGATGATCTTCAGCTTCAGGTCATCGCGGAAGGGATGATCCAATTCTTGGCCCACGAGGTGGGCGTAGCGCTCATCGTCGGGGTGGACGGCAATGGCGACATCGCCAAGCATGGTTTCCACACGCGTAGTGGCAACAATGAGGTGCGGCTCATCGTCATTGAGCGAGCCATAACGGATGGAGACCAGCTCGCCCTCGACGTCCTTGTAGACGACCTCGATATCAGAAACGGCGGTCTCCAGCACCGGCGACCAGTTGACCAGGCGGTTGGCCCGGTAAATCATGCCCTCATCGTAGAGGTTCTTAAAGATGGTCTGCACCGCGCGTGACAGGCCCTCATCCAGCGTGAAGCGCTCGCGGGTCCAGTCCACGGAGTCACCAATGGCGCGCATCTGGTTCTGGATGGTGCCGCCGTATTGCTCCTTCCATTCCCAGACCTTGTCTATGAACTCCTCGCGCTCATAATCCCAGCGCTTTTTGCCCTCGGTCTCCTTGAGCTTGGCTTCGACCTTGGTCTGGGTGGCAATGCCCGCGTGATCCGCACCGGGCAGCCACAAAGTGGAGTAGCCCTGCATGCGCTTGCGGCGAATGATGGAGTCAATCAGCGTGTGGTCTAAAGCGTGACCCATGTGCAGCTGGCCGGTCACATTCGGCGGTGGCAGCACGATGGAAAAGCCCTCCGCCTCCGAATTCGCATCCGGGGTGAAGTAGCCGCGGTCGACCCAACCTTCATAGAGGTCTTCTTCTACCGCCTGTGGCTCCCAGGACTTGGGAAGCTGGTCCGCGCGGTTGGTGCCAACGAGTTGCTCTTTATTCTGATCCGTCACCTGGCCAACTCTACCCTGTGCGTCAACTGGCACCACCGGCCTGTCTAGAGTAAGGGCATGTCTCACAACCCTGGCCACCGCGCCCGCCTCCGCACCCGTTACTTCACCCAAGCCAAAGACAACTCTCAGGCCTTCGCGTGCCTGACGAGCTACGACTGCTTGACCGCCGAAATCTTCGATGAAGCCGGGGTCGATCTCCTGCTCGTCGGCGATTCCCTGGCCAACGTGGTGCTGGGCCGCGAAACCACGCTCTCGCTCACCCTCGATGAGATGATCCCGCTGGCCCGCGCGGTGGTTGCTTCGACCTCCCGCGCCTTCGTGGTGGTGGACCTTCCCTTCGGCTCCTATGAGGACGGCCCCTCCCAGGCGCTGGAGACCGCGGTGCGCGTCATGAAGGAAACCGGCGCGCAGGCCGTGAAGCTGGAGGGCGGTGCGGAGCGCGCTCCCATTGTTGCCGCGCTTGTCGCCGCCGGCATCCCGGTCTGCGCCCACATTGGCTTTACACCCCAGCAGGTCCACGCCTTGGGCGGCTTCGTGGTCCAAGGCCGGGGTGCCGGTGCGGAGAAGCTTCACGACGACGCCCGCGCCCTCGCCGAGGCCGGCGCCTTCGCCGTGGTGCTGGAGATGGTCCCGGCAGCCCTTGCTGAGCAGGTGACCAAGGAGCTGCCCATCCCCACCATCGGCATCGGCGCCGGCGCGCAGACCGACGGTCAGATTCTGGTGTGGACCGATGCCTTCGGCCTGGGAGGTCCCAAGGCGCCGCGTTTTGTGCGCCGCTACGCGAATCTGCGCGGCGCGCTGCTGGAAGGAGCGAAGGACTATGTCGCAGATGTGGGTGAACGTTCCTTCCCCAACGCCGAGGAGTCTTTCGAGGACTAAGGTCTTAAGCCATGCAGATCCTCACAACTAAATCCGAACTCCGTGCCTTCCGCGCGGCAGCGTCCGGTTCCGTGGGTTTGGTGCCCACGATGGGCGCGCTTCACGACGGCCACGCTTCCCTCATTCGCCGCGCCCGCGAAGACAACGACACCGTGGTGTGCTCGGTCTTTGTCAATCCCCTCCAGTTCACGGACCTGGGCGACTGCGAAGACTACCGCGCCTACCCGCGCACCCTCGACGCGGATGCCGCACTGCTGGACTCGTTGGGAGTCGATGCGGTCTTCGCCCCCAGCGTGGAGGAAATGTACCCGGGTGGCACCCCGCGGGTGTGGGTGCGCACGGGTGAGATGGGCTCGGTCTTGGAAGGTGCCTCGCGCCCCGGCCACTTTGACGGCGTGGCCACCGTGGTGAGCAAGCTGTTTCACCTTGTCACACCAGACCGCGCTTATTTTGGGCAAAAGGATGCGCAGCAAGTAGCGATCATCCGCCGCCTGGTGGCGGACCTCGACCTGCCGCTGGACATCATCAGCGTGCCCATCGTGCGCGCAACGGACGGCGTGGCCGAGTCCAGCCGCAATGCGCGCCTCAGTGCCGCCGAGCGTGAGCAGGCGGTCGCCTTATCCCAGGCACTCTTCGCGCTGCAGGATGGCGCCTCACGTGAAGAAGCTGAGGCCCAGCTCGCTTCCTCCCCCGGCGTGACGGTGGATTACCTCACCGTGGTGGACCCGGCCACGCTCGAGCCCGTAGATGCACAACACCGGCCCGCCTTGGCGCTGGTAGCAGCGCATGTGGGGCCGGTGCGGCTCATCGATAACTTGGTGCTGGAGGCTTAACCTTTCAGCAGGTGGGCTACGGCCTCGCGCTCCTCACGCAGCTCCTGCACGGAGGCCTCGATGCGCTCCTTCTGGAAATCGCTGAGCTCCAGGCCTTGGACGATTTCCCACTTGCCGTCGCGGCAGATGGTGGGAAAGCCGCAGATGAGGCCCTCATCGACACCGTAGGAGCCATCCGAAGGCACGGCGGCGGTGCGCCAATCCTCGGTGCCGTGGACCCAATCGTGCATGTGGTCCACGGCCGCAGATGCAGCCGACGCCGCGGACGAGCTGCCGCGCACCTCGATGATCTCCGCGCCGCGCTTGGCCACCTTGGGGATCATCTCCTCGCGGTACCACTGCTCATCTACCTCCGCGTTTGAGAAGGCGATATCCGGGAACTGGGTGGCGGAGTGGTTGCCCCAGACCGCAATCTTGGAAAAGTCCTTGGTGGCCTTGCCCGTCTGGGCCGCCAACTGGCCCAAGGTGCGGTTGTGGTCTAGGCGCATGAGTGCGTTGAACTGGGAGTTATCCAGATCCGGCGCGCTATGCGCGGCAATCAGCGCGTTGGTATTGGCTGGGTTGCCCACCACCAGCACGCGGACATCGCGCGCCGCATAGTCATTGATGGCCTTGCCCTGCTCAGTAAAGATGGCGCCATTGGCCTCGAGCAGGTCAGCGCGCTCCATGCCCTTGCTGCGCGGGCGGGAGCCGACGAGGAATGCGGCGGAGGCATCCTCGAAGGCGACCTTGAGGTCATCTGTCACCGTAATCGAGTTAACCAGCGGCAGGGCGGAATCGCGCAGCTCCATGGCCACGCCCTCGGCCTTTTCTACTACCGCTGGGATTTCCAACAGGGCAAGGTCTACCGGGGTGCCCTTGCCAAATACGTCGCCTGCGGCAATCCTCCACAGCAGGGAGTAGGCGATATTTCCGGCGGCGCCGGTGACGGTTACTTTTACTGGCTGGGTCATGCTCATTCCTCCTCATTTGTCGTGGAGTTGTAAGCGCTCCTCATGCACGCCACCCTCCACGGGATGTATCCACCCCCGAGCTTAGCGCTATCCGGAGGTAGCGTGTTGTGAAATTTATCCCCCTCTTTCGGAGGGAAAACGCCGCTGAATTTCCGGATATTACCCCCGTTTACCTCCAAATTAACGCCCCCAATGTGCACATTCCTCCCGCGACGTGGGAATAATCGGGCATGATAGAAGCGGCACAGCCCCACCGGGGAGCGCGCTTGCAGGGATGCATTCACTGCCTGTGGGCGGCTACCCGCTGGTCATCCCGCTACCGCACTGGACCAGCGTTAGGCCGGCCGCGCACAACCCCAAGACCACTTACCCACTATCGCCACATCGGCGCCGCGAAGCAGAGATAGGACACATGCTATGAGCACTGAGCACACCGAACCGCTGCACGCTGCGGAGCAGGCGGAGGACTCCGACGCTCACGCTGCGGATTCCATCGGTACCGATGCCGTGGTGGATATCGCCATTTCCCAGTTTTCCGCGTGGGGTTTTTCTGAAACAAAGCTGGATACCATCGCCGCGGAATCCGGCATGTCCAAGCGCATGATTCACTACCACTTTGGCGATAAGCAGGGCCTGTACTTGAGCGCTTTAAGCACCGCCGCCGAGCGCCTCCGCCCCAATGAAGAGGACTTGGAGCTCGATTCCGCGGTCCCGGTCGAAGGCGTGCGCAAGCTGGTGGACTGGATCTTTTGGCAGTACGTCAACCACCCCGAGGCCATCCGCATGATGACCTGGGAAACCGCCCAGTCCATCGTGGGCTCTTCCACCAATCCCGTGGCGGATTTTAGCGGCGTCGCCCTTCACCTCGATCGCCTGCTCATGCTGGGCCAGGACGCTGGCGCCTTCCGCCCGGGCATTTCCACCAACGATATTTTCACCATCATCGCCTCGCTCACCTCGTACCGCGTGACCAACCGAGCAATGATGGACAACCTTTTAGGCGTAAATATGTCCAGCCAGGCAAATATCGACGGCCTGCACAGGCTTACCGTCGATACCGTGCTGGCGTTTCTCACCGCCAATATCCCCGATTCCGGCTACGAGTCTTATTTAGTGTCTTCCGATGCTGACGAGGGCGACGAGGCCTCCCCGCAAGACATCTACGGCGAGGCATAAAAAGAAAGCACCGGCTGCTTGCCGATGCCCCTTTTTCCTACCACAGCGTTTCTCTCGCTAGGCCGATTCCTTTGCCTCATCCTTGTAGGTAAATTCGGGCTCTGCGCCCTGGGTGACACACTCCGCGGTGATGTGCACAGCGGAAATATCTTCCCGGTCCGGCAGCTCAAACATCACCGGCACAAGCAGTTCTTCCAGAATTGCGCGCAAACCGCGCGCGCCGGTTTTACGCTCGAGGGCAAGCTCTGCGATAGCATCCAGCGCCCCGGCATCCATGTCCAGCTCGCAGTCATCCATCTCAAATAGGCGGCTGTATTGCTTGAGCAGGGAGTTCTTGGGCTCGGTCAACACCTTGACCAGGGCCTCGCGGTCCAAGTTATCCACCGTCGCCACCACGGGCAGACGGCCGATGAATTCTGGAATCAAGCCAAACTTCACGAGGTCTTCCGGGCGCACCTGGGAGAATAGATCCACCTTTTCCCGCTCGTCTTCCGTGCCCAGCTTCGCGCCAAACCCAACGCCCTTCTTGCCCACGCGATCCGCGATCACCTGGTCGAGGCCCGCAAACGCGCCGGCGACAATGAAGAGGATATTGGAGGTATCCAGCTGGATAAATTCCTGGTTCGGGTGCTTGCGCCCGCCCTGCGGCGGGATAGCAGCCACGGTTCCCTCCAGGATCTTCAGCAGCGCCTGCTGCACGCCTTCGCCGGAGACATCGCGGGTAATGGAGGGGTTTTCGGATTTGCGGGAAATCTTATCCACTTCGTCGACGTAGATGATTCCGCGCTGGGCGCGCTCCACATCGAAATCTGCTGCCTGCAGCAGCTTCAAGAGGATGTTTTCTACGTCCTCACCCACATAGCCGGCCTCGGTCAAGCTGGTGGCATCCGCGATGGCGAACGGCACATCCAGCAGGCGCGCCAAGGTTTGCGCCAGGTAGGTCTTACCGGAACCGGTGGGCCCCAACATCAAAATATTGGACTTGGAGATCTCTACTTCTTCGCCCTCGGCCTTCTTCCGTCGCGCATCTAACGCAGCGGATTCTTCTGCCTTAATGCGCTTGTAGTGGTTATACACCGCAACCGACAGCACGCGCTTGGCCTTGTCCTGGCCAATGACGTACTTATCCAAAAAGGAAGAAATCTGCGAAGGCTTAGGCAGGCGCACCTCCGCCTCAGAAGACTCCTCGGCCTGTTCGTGGCCGAGCTCTTCTTCAATAATCTCATTGCAGAGCTCGATGCACTCATCGCAGATGTAGACCCCGCCGCCGGCGATGAGCTTTTTCACCTGCTTTTGGCTCTTTCCGCAGAAGGAACACTTCAGGAGATCAGCGCTTTCTTGCATACGTGCCATTCAGTACTTTCACACTCGCTCTTGTTTACCGCTTTTAAAGGTGGGGCGGAAGGCTCGCTCACTTCCATCCCCGCGGTTGGTTGTTCAAAAATCTACCTTAGTAAATCAACCCGACACGGCTCCTATTCATTCCCTCCGCGTGGCGAAATTCGCAGATCTTTATCCGCCCACACCCCTAAACTTGGGATTGGATCCTCCACTACCTCCACCACCGCCGAAGGAGCCATTTCATGTTTGACCTCACCAACCGTACCGCGATTGTCACGGGCGGGGCTGCGGGCATCGGCAAAGGCATCGTTGCCTCCCTGCGCGAAGCCGGCGCGAACGTCATCATCGCCGATATTGACACCGACAAGGCTGAAGCCACCGCCGCGGAGCTCGGTGCTACCGCCTGTTCTGTCGATGTCACCGATAGGGACTCCATTAAAGAACTGTTTGCCAAAGCCCACGCCACGCACGGCGCAATCGATATCGTCTGTTCCAATGCCGGGGTCTTTCCCAACTGCCCGTTGGAAGAGATGACGGATAAGCAGTGGGAAACCATGTTTGATATCAATACCCACGGCACGTTCAAGGTCGTGCAGGAGGCCCTCCCGTATATGAAGGAACGAGGCTACGGGCGCATTGTCATTACCACCTCCATTACCGGCTCGCACACCGGCTTTCCCGGCTGGGCGCACTACGGCGCCTCCAAGGCGGCCCAACAAGGTTTCATCCGCTCCGCTGCCCTAGAAATCGCCCGCGATGGCATCACCATCAATGGCGTTTTGCCCGGAAATATCCTCACCGAAGGCCTCGAGGCACAGGGCCAGGAGTACCTCGATGAGATGACGCGCTCCATTCCGCTGCACCGGCTTGGTAACCCGCGCGATATTGGCAATGCCGCGGCCTTCCTCGCCTCCACCGAGGCCGGATATATCACCGGCCAAACGCTGATTATTGACGGCGGCCAGCTCCTGCCAGAAACCCCCGAGGCCATCCTGCCGCCGCGCTAGCCTGCACCTGCCTAGCTAGTGCTTGCCCAGCTGGCGCTTGACGATGCCCACCCTAAGACACAGATAACCCCGCCGACACCGTTACGGTGCGTGGCGGGGTTATTTAGTACGGCTCTTATTGCAGCCAGTCAAAGTCGAGCAAGAATGCCTCGACATCGAGCATGTCCAGCTCATCTGGCGCGTGGCCAACAACGAATGCGAAGGACTCAGCGACGTCCTTGGTCGTCGCGGGAGTAAGTCCCGCGTCAACGAGATTTTCCGCTACGCGGGCAGAAACCGGTGTCTGAGACACGGTATCCAAACCCGTACCCGTGGTGGAGCCCTTGAACATATCGCTAATGCCACCAAAGAAGGTCCGCATCGTGTTCATCTCTCTCACCTCTCAAAGTTGCTCTGTTGATAGGTATAAATATACTTGGTACTTACCCACTAAGCAACACTTAGGCCACTTAAAGTTAACCTTTTGTTAACTTTAAGTGGCTGTGAGGCATATTATATAATCTCGGGCTCGCCCGGCCCGCGGGCTACTCTTAAAGGTCCCCAAATGGTGCGAAGCCAAAGTAATGATCCAGGGAATCGCGCGCGATCCACGCGATTGCCACCACGATGACGGCACCCAATACGGCATAGACGGTCCACCCCAGCACCTTCATTTGCCGGCTAGCGGGAGTATCTCCTACCACCACGCCGTTATCGTCCCGAATGGGATCCCCCGTCATGGAACGCATACCCAAGGCGAAGAGCAAGGGAATACCAGCGCCGAAGACGAGGGCTAGGCCAGCGACGCGGAGTATAGATTCGAAGATTTCTGCAATAGTCATGATCTAGCGCTCCTCGTGTGGATTAGATGAGGTGGAGTTATTGTCCCCATTAACCGCCGATACTGGGGTCATGCCGCCTGCGGCCGCGACAGTCTCTTTCGCGCCAACGCGCGGCTCCAAGGACGAATCCACGGACTCAGCGTTTTCGTCCCAATCATTATTGACGTTGGAGGCATCGACTGGGTTCATACGGGAGCGGATGACGATGAGCGCCGTCATAGCCAAGAGCAGAACGAAGTCCACGATGGCACCGGTAGCCATCGTCGTGGCAGAGGAGACGCCGTGCGCCAGCCACCACGAAGCGAAGCCAACGAAGGCAGCACAGGGCAGCGTAATGAGCCAGGCGGCCACCATGCGCATCGCCACACCCCAGCGCACGTCCGCGCCGCGGCGACCCAAACCAGTACCAAGGATGGAACCGGTGGACACGTGAGTCGTAGACAGTGCCATACCACCAGATGCGGAGGTCAAGATGATGGCCGCGGACGTAGCCTCGGCTGCCATACCCTGTGGGGATTCGATCTCAACCAAGCCCTTGCCCAGGGTGCGAATAACACGCCAGCCACCGGACAAGGTACCGGCCGCAATGGCAACCGCACAGGAGATAATGACCCAGGTGGGAATGCGGGCATCAGCAACCGCATGACCCGAAGCCACGAGGGCGAGGAAGATAACGCCCATGGTCTTCTGAGCGTCACCGGCACCGTGGGCCAGCGATACCAAGCAGGCGGTAACAATCTGGCCGTGACGGAAGTGCTCGTTCTTTTCCTTATTCGGAATGGTGTTGGTCACCCAATAAACGAGAAAGGTGGCGCAGGCGGACACCAGCGCGGCGATAATCGGGGACGCCACCGCCGGGATAATGATCTTGGCCATAATGGAGGTCCACTCCACTCCCCCAGTACCCATGGCAGCGAAGGCTGCACCGATAAGGCCGCCAAAAAGGGCGTGGGAAGAGCTAGACGGCAGTCCGAGCAACCAGGTGAAAAGGTTCCACAGAATACCGCCGATAAGGCCGGTAAAGACCACCATCAACAGGGCCTGGCCGTCTGAGTCAGCGGCTGCACCCGAAAGGTCATAGGAATCGAGGTTGACGATACCCTTAGCCACCGTTGCCGCGACATTCACGGACAAGAATGCGCCAATGAGGTTAAGTGCGGCAGAAATCGCTACCGCAGTAAATGGCTTCAGCGCGCCCGTAGCAATGGAGGTTGCCATCGCATTGGCAGTGTCGTGGAAACCATTGGTGAAGTCGAAGGCTAAGGCGGTAACCACCACAATGCCCAAGATAATCAGAGTCGCTGTCACAGCATTGGCCCCTTGTAAGCAATTAACAAATGAGAAGAAAGTGTAATTGCGGCGCCGTCACGCGTCGCGTACGAAGTGCAGCGTACTCCGCAATAATAAGCTAAGCCAATGGCGTTTCTTAGAAGTAAACTACACTTTGCCTAGTGTTAACCTTCCGCCCATGCCCTCATGTCAGCTACTTGTCGAAAATCTGCGGTTTACCAGTATTTTTTAAGAAACCTAATCTATTTTCAGCCTTTAATACCGTGGCGGAAAACACTAAGAGAGGTGCGCCGGCTTCACGCCAACGCACCTCTCGAAATAAAGGGTTTTAACTCCCCTTTTTAGCGGAAGGTAGCAAACTTCTTGACCACCCAGCGGCTCAGCACGAGCAAGACGATGCCCAAAGCGATGGAGCCGACACCCAAGGAAATAAAGAAGGTGTTTTCCGCAGCCGCATCCTCTGGGTTGTAGAAGCTAGCCAGCGAACCGGCAAGCGCGGTACCCATGGCCACAGCCATCATCCACACGGCCATCATGCGCGATGGGAACGCCTCTGGTGCCACCTTGGTGGCAAGAGAGTTGCCCACCGGAGACAGCATCAGCTCACCCATGGTGAACAGGAAGAGGATCCAGATAATGACATACATTGGCGTGGAGTTCGCTCCCGAGCCGGAGAACGGCAGGAAGAAGAACAGCGAGACACCGATGATGATATTGGCCACGCCGAACTTCACCGGCGTGGACCACTGACGGTCACCGAGCTTCGTCCACATAGCTGCGAAGATTGCAGAGAAGATAACGATGAAGATCGGGTTAATGGACTGCACCAATGACGGCGGAATCTCGATACCAAAGATGTGGCGGTCCAGGCGCACATCGGCATAAATGGTCATCACGGTAAATTGCTGCTGGAAGATACCGAAGAACAGTACACCGGAAATGAACATCGGAATAAAGCCCAAGAGGCGGTTCTTTTCTTTCCGGCTTACCAAATCAGAGGTGTACATCTGAATCCAGAAGTACACGGCGGCGATCAGGGCAACGGCGGTGACGATATTGGACAGCCACTCCACCTTGATGATCCCAGTACCCAGGCCGATGACCATTACGAGGATGACGACGACAATCGCACCAAGGCCCATCAAGCGCTGCTTGGAGTCCGCCGGATTCGGAATATTGTGGCCGGCATCTTTAATGGTGGTCTTACGCATGATGGTGTACTGGATAAGGCCGAGGGCCATACCGACGGCAGCGATGCCGAAGCCCCAGTGGAAGCCCTTCCAGCCCCACATTGCGGTGGTAAGAAGCGGTCCGAAAAGGGCACCAATATTAACGCCCATATAAAAGACAGAAAAGCCGCCGTCACGGCGAGGATCGTCACGACTATACAGCGAGCCAAGCACCACCGAGGCGGTGGTCTTTACACCACCGGAACCAACGGCGATGAGGATCAGGCCGATAGCCAGGCCGGTCACGGCAGGAACGAAGGCCAAGACGAGGTGCCCAGCCATCACCATGATTGCGGAGTAGAACAGGGTGCGCTCCGCACCGAGGATGCGGTCAGCAACCAACGATGCCAACAGGCATGCCATGTACACCAAACCGCCGTACGCGCCAACGATTGACGTCGCATCGGCACGGTCGAGGCCTAGGCCGCCATCGGTGGTGGCGTAGTACATGTACAGCAGCACAATGGACTGCATGCCGTAGAAGCTGAAGCGCTCCCACATCTCCACGCCGAACAGGTTAGCCAGTCCCCACGGGTGACCAAAAAATGTGCGCTCCCCACTCGAAGCAGTGGGTGCGGAGGTCCGATCCTCCGCCTCTGGTTCCATATTTGTCATAGCATAATACGACCACTCAGAGGCCTAATTCACAAATCGGGCATTATACGTGAAACATCGCACAAATAAATCTGCCTAACGACCTGCAGATATTTCTCTGAAAGATTCACCCCGTTTGGGGTACATGCCCACGCGCCACTACCCTCTCCGTCACACCGCTCATAAGCATATACCGAGCCACTGATATGCGAATAATAAAAGCCCTGCGAAGGCTCCTCTCGAAGCTGCCTCGCAGGGCTTCCTCTGATGGATTTAGTCCATCAGGACCGAATTAAGAATTGAGCTTGCGGTACTCAAAGACGGTATCGATGATACCGTATTCCACGGCATCTTCCGCGGTCAAGATCTTATCGCGGTCGGTGTCGATGCGGATTTGCTCAGGCGTACGGCCGGTGTGCTCCGCCAAGGTGTTTTCCATCAAGGTGCGCATACGCTCGATCTCTGCGGCCTGGATCTCCAAGTCCGATACCTGCCCCTGGGTTCCCTGGGTTGCAGGCTGGTGGATCAATACGCGGGAGTTCGGCAGCGCCGCACGCTTGCCCGGAGCACCAGCGGCCAACAGCACTGCGGCAGCGGAAGCTGCCTGGCCTAAGCACACGGTCTGCACATCAGGGCGCACGTAGCGCATGGTGTCATAAATGGCCATCAAGGCAGTAAAGGAACCACCCGGCGAATTGATGTACATGGTGATGTCACGGTCCGGGTCCTGGCTCTCAAGAACCAGCAGCTGGGCCATGATGTCATTGGCAGAGGTGTCATCGACCTGGGTGCCCAAGAAGATGATGCGCTCCTCAAAGAGCTTGGAGTACGGGTTGGTTTCCTTCGTCCCCTGAGCGGACTGCTCAATAAAGGAGGGCAGTACGTAACGGGAACTTGGCATCTGCGACTTATTCATAATGATTTTCTCCTTATTCCCTAGTTGCTCAGTGGGCCGTTCACGGACTCGATGACGTGGTCAACAATGCCGTAGTCCTTGGCTTGCTGCGCAGTCATCCAGCGGTCGCGGTCAGAGTCCTTGGTGATCTGCTCGAAGGTTTGGCCGGTGTGCTCTGCAATGAGCTCAGCCATCTCGCGCTTGGTCTGGGCGAATTGCTCCGCCTGGATGGCGATATCGGCAGCAGTACCGCCCACACCAGCGGAAGGCTGGTGCATCATGATGCGAGCGTGCGGCAGCGCATAGCGCTTGCCCTTCGTACCACCGGAGAGCAGGAACTGGCCCATGGAAGCAGCCAAGCCCATGCCATAGGTGGAAATATCGCAGGGCGAGTACTTCATCGTGTCATAAATTGCCATGCCCGCGGTCACGGAGCCACCCGGGGAGTTGATGTAGAGCGAAATATCGCGCGTGGGATCCTCTGCGGAAAGCAGCAGGATCTGTGCGCACAACTTATTGGCAATTTCATCGTCTACCTGGGTGCCCAAAAAGATAATGCGCTCGTGCAACAGGCGCTCGTAGACGCTGTCACCCAAGTTCAGGCCGGAGCCTGCTGGGGTGGTCATCTGAAGCTGGTCAGATTTCTTAGACATTCGAAAAGTCTCCTTGAGGACGGTTAATCTCTAATGCCACCACATTACTTAATGTGGCGATAATTGTGGGGTCTGTTCGCTATCAGCGTTTGCACCGAACTTTGTCTGCGTTTTCGACCCGGCGATGAGAAAAGCCCAGCCAGACTTCCTCGTGTATGCGAGGAGTCAAGCTGGGCTTTAAGAAGAGGATTTACTCCGCGTCGGTAGCTTCGTTTTCGTCTTCATCTGCTTCACCGAAGTACTGCTCAACGTCAACGTCATTGCCCTCTTCGTCCTTGACGGTGGTACGGCAAATGGCGGCAGCCAGTGCCTTGCCACGGCGAACGTCAGAGAACAGGTTGGCAATCTGGCCGTTGGACTGCAGCTGCTGGATGAACTGGTTCGGGTCCATGCCATAGGACTGAGCGGTGAACAGAATGTGATCCGAGAGTTCCTGCTGGGAAACTTCCGGCTCTTCCTTTTCTGCCACGGCATCCAAGAAGATCTGCGTGCGCACGGACTCTTCAGCCTGCTCGCGGGTCTGCTTATCAAACTCTTCGCGGGAGGTGCCTTGCGCCTCGAGCAGCTGTGCCAGTGCCTTCTCATCGTGTGCCAGCTGGCCCAAGATCTGGTGCAGCTGGGCGTGAGCCTGCTCGTCGACGACGGACTGAGGCAGTTCAAAGTCGACATCGGCAAGCGCAGCCTTCAGAACCTCATCGCGGATCTGGCCGGCCTGCTCAGCTTTCTTGGACTCCTCGACCTCAGTCTTGGTAGCTTCGCGCAGCTCCTCGATCGTGTCGTACTCGGAGGCCATCTGGGCGAACTCATCGTCAATGTCCGGCAGCTTGCGCTCCTTGGTCTGCTGCACGTGGACCTTGAAGGTAGCTTCTTCGTCCTTGTGCTCACCGGACTGAATGGTGGAGGTGAACTCGTTATCCTCACCGGTCTTCATGCCGCGCAGTGCTGTGTCCAGACCCTTGATGAGGTTGTCGTCACCGATGGAGTAGGACAGGCCTTCGGTGGAAGCATCCTCGATCTTCTCACCGTCTACCTCGGCGGTGATGTCGATGATGGCGTAGTCACCAGTCTTCATCTTGCGCTTGGTGTCCTTCAGCTCACCGAAGCGCTCTGCAAGATCCTCGAGGGCCTTGTCCACGTCTTCTTCGCCGGCCTTGATGGCGGGGACGGTGATGGAGATTTCAGAGAAGTCCGGAACCTCGAACTCAGGGCGAACATCAACCTCGGCGGTAAACTCGACGAAGTCCTTGTCTTCAATCTTGGAAATGTCCACGTCCGGCTGGCCGATGACCTTCAGGTCTTCCGACTGAACAGCCTGCTCGTAGCGGGAAGGCAGCATGTCGTTGACGACCTGCTCCAGAATCGGGCCGCGGCCGAAGCGAGCGTCGATCAGCTGGCGCGGAGCCTTGCCCTTACGGAAACCTGGAATAGAAACCTGCTGCGCGATTGCCGCGTAAGCTTGATCGATTTCCTGGTCCAGCTCCGCAAACGGAACGTTGACGGTGAGCTTAACGCGGGTATCGCTCAGCTTGTCTACGGTGGTCTTCACGAGTGAATCTCCCTGGCTTCATTGTTTTTCTACGTACATAAAAATTAAAGGGGGTCTGAAAAACCTTATTAGGGCATTTTCAGACCCCCATACGTCGGGGCGACAGGATTTGAACCTGCGACCCCCTGCTCCCAAAGCAGGTGCGCTACCAAACTGCGCCACGCCCCGTATGTAGGCCACCAAGTTGCCTTGGCTGCGTTGCATACCTGAGCCAGTTTAGCGTGTTGGTTTTAAATCTCCTAAATCAGCCCCCTGTTAAGGGCGTAGCCGCAGGTTAGCGGCATAATTCCCGGAAGCTGGATTAGAAATCGAAATCAAACATGCCGTCAAAGAATCCGCCGCCATCACCGTCAGATAATCCGTCGAAGAAGCCGCCACCGTCACCTGCGTCTCCCCCTCCGGCACCGCCGCCCATATCGCCGGCATCCCCGGCGTCTCCGGCATCTCCGCCGCCGTCGGCTCCGTCCATTCCTTCGCCACCCTCGGCGCCGCCCCAGTCGCCGTTTTCTGCGGCGGCTGCGGAATAGCCCACGCCGGACATGCCAGCAAACATGGCGTTAAACATCATGGAATAACCCATCATCCACACGCCCGTTTGCAGGGCATCCGCCCACCAAGGGCGGGAGTACCAACCGGCCGGAACGGGGCGGCCGGCTACGGTTCCGCCTGGGTAATAGTTCGGAGTTTCCTCGGAGGCGTATGGGGACGCAGTCAGCTGCTCGCCATTCGCATCCACCGTGCGCTTCTCGGTGACCTTACCGGCGGCGCGCTGTCCCTCCAGCGGCGGCAATTCCGGGCCCGGGTTCATGTCCATAATCTCGCGAGCGGCATTGACGTAATGCATACCCTCAAGCGCCGATTCGCGGGCCAAATTGGCTTGCTTGACCGTGGTGGCCTGCGAAATAGCGGAATTAGCCGCGGTAAAGCGCTCTGATGCGTCCGCCATTGCCTGCTGCGAGGCGGTATCCATGCCGGAGATTTGCATGACCTGACCGCCCAGACGCTCAATCCAGCGACGCGCATCCGCTTGGGCATCCGCTAACTGCTGCGCCTCTCGCGCCTCCCGGTTCTTTTTTGAGCTGCGCGAGGATAGATACCACGCGCCACCACCGAGTACGACTACAAGAAGTAGGAGTTCCACAACAATCATCGCTTTCTTTGCCGGAATTGGTTCTATCTATTTTAACGGCCTATCCACTGCGTGTGTTCCCTATTTTCGTTTTGGGGCGCACATGCGCTAAAGTAGCCGACAGCGTTCGAGGTAACGCTGTGGGAATGTCGTATAGTGGCTAATACCTCAGCCTTCCAAGCTGAAGACGCGGGTTCGATTCCCGTCATTCCCTCGCTGTCATGAGTCGCGACATGCTTGACAGGTCAGTCGCGACATAGTTGACAAACCGGCATCTCAGTCGTTTTTGTTCTG
>NZ_JBEHFM010000028.1:0-21727 GCF_040225675.1 Corynebacterium sp. KPL2680 | reverse complement strand
ACTTCGTGCTCTCAAAGAAAACTACTCCCTACTAGTCGGTAACTGATTTCTCAGTCCAACTAATGGGGAGCAGTTCAAATTCCTGGGGAGGGAAATTTATTGTCTGAAGGAAAGATTACTTCTGGGAACTTTCCACTTCGGAAGACTCGTTGTCTTCCTCTGGGTCACCGATAGCACCGGTTTCTTCGATCCACTGTTCAATCTCTTCCGGCGAGCGGTCGTGCTCTACGCCCTCGCGTTCGATGTAGTAGGTGTGATCGTCCTGGTTTTGCTTCTCAAATTCTTCCTTATCAAAGTCCACATCGTCATCACCGTCGAGCTTTTCCGTCACCTCGGTCACGAGCTCTTCATAGAGGGACTCGCTATCCATATTGGAATCCTCGAGGTGCTGGCCAATCTCGTCGTCGTAGCGATCTGCGTCGTATTCTTTGTTCGGATTCAGCTTAAGGTGCATCAGCGAACGCACGCGCTCGCGGCGCAGCGCCTCGTCCTGAATCTTGGACTGGCTGCGGAACCACGCAAAGACCAAGACGGCCACCATCGCGATACCCATATAACCGATGACCGGGTAGACGTACTGCATCAAGGTCTTGAAACCGAAGAAGGAGACGCCGAAGCCTGCGAAACAGCCGGCGATGAAGATAACGCGGAACTTTGCCTCGTTGCCCGCGGAAAGGCGCTTACCCAATGCGTAGAACATACCAATGGCGGTATTGAAAATCATCAGGTAAATAACGATGGCCATGATCCCACCCAAGACTGGGTTGACGCTATCGACCAAGGACAGCATCGGAATATCGGAGCCCTCGATCTCCTCGGCGTTCATCAACAGCGCAAAACCTGCCAGGCCCATCATGACGGAGTAGACGATGCCACCGAAGATGCCGCCCCAGCCGGCCTCGCGCGGGCTAATATTATCGCCGCCGATGACCAGCGACATGGATACCGCCAGCATCAAAGCCAGACCGTTGTAGTTCAGCGCGGAGACCAGCCAGTTGCCAATCGGGGTATCGATTTGGCTGGAAGCTTCCATCGCCGCTCCAATATCGTCTGGCATATGGAACATGGTGTAGATGGCCACGCCAATGACGGCGATGATGATGGACGGGGTGAGCATACCGATGACCTTGGACACCTTATTGACGTCCATCATGCCGACGGCAATCACGAGCCCCAGCATCAGCGTCGAGCCGATCCAAGCCGACCAACCAAATTGCTGCTCCATATTGGAACCTGCACCGGCCAGCATCACGAAGCCGATGGCAAAGAGCGTGATGATAACGGCCACGTCCAATAGCTTGGACACGATGGGATGGGTGACTTTGCGGAAGACCGTGTTGTGCTCAGTGGCGTGGAAATAGCTGCCCAATTGCAAGAACACGGTGCCCGCCAGCGTCATAATGGCCGCTGCGACAATAATGCCGGCAATACCCCAGGAGCCGAAGGCGGTGAAATATTGCACGACCTCTTGGCCCGTAGCAAAGCCTGCGCCTACCAGCAGGCCCACGAAGGACATGGCCATGGCGAGAATATTTTTATAAGACACAGTTGCCTAACTTTTGTAGCGGATAATTTTCACACACCAGTGCGCGCGTTCCAGGCCCCCTCCTTATCCCCCGACGCGTGTGGGGGAGGCGCGGCGCAGGAGTGTGCTCCTGTGCACATGGTACGTAAGCTAATAACGAAATCCTACTTGCACGTGCGTGAAATACAATACATCATCGCTCATCGATGAAGTAGCTTACATACTTAATTCGCGAAAGTTTCCGTATCGATGACGAAACGGAACTTCACATCGCCGGCGACAACCCGCTCATAGGCTGCATCAACGTCCTCAACGCCCACCTTTTCGATGACCGCTCCAATGCCGTGTTCTGCACAAAAGTCCAGCATCTCTTGGGTTTCTGCGATGCCACCGATATTGTTTCCGGTCAACACTTTACCGCCACCAACGAGGTTGCCCATCGTGATTCCCAGCTCCTCCGGCGGCAGGCCGACCACGGACATGATTCCGCGCGGCTTCAACAGCTGCAGATAATCATTGAGGGAATAGGAGGCGGAAATGGTTGACAAAATCAGGTCAAACTCGCCTTTGTGGTTGGCAAAGAAATCGGGGTCCTCGCCCGTTGCCAGTACCCGCTTCGCGCCGAGCTCGTAGGCTTCTTGTTCCTTGCGCAGGGAGCGAGAGATGACGGTCACCTCAGCGCCCTTTGCGGCGGCAATCTGCACACCCATGTGGCCCAAACCGCCGAGGCCAACGACGGCCACCTTGTCGCCTTCCTTGACCTGCCACCGGGCCAAGGGCGAGTAGGTGGTAATTCCGGCACACAACAACGGAGCAGCAACGTCAAAGTCAAGGCCTTCTGGAATCGTCAACACGAAATTCTCATTAACCACAACCTTTTGCGCATAGCCGCCCTGGGTAATGGTTCCATCAACATCTTCAGAGTTATAGGTTCCCACCGAGCCGTTTAGGCAGTTTTGCTCTTGCCCATTGCGGCACTGCTCGCACACCCCGCAGGAATTGACCAAGCAGCCCACTCCCACGCGGTCACCCACCTTAAATTTGGTGACCTTGTCCCCCACGGCTTCCACCACGCCGGCAATCTCGTGGCCCACCGTCAGCGGGAAGTGGGCCTCTCCCCACTCATTGCGAATGGTGTGGATATCCGAGTGGCAAATGCCCGCCGCCTTGATGTCAATGACAACGTCATCTTCGCGCGGGTCGCGGCGCTCGATTTCTACGGTGCGAAATGGGGCATCCGGGCTCGTTTTTTGCAGAACTTTAGATTTAATTGGCATGTCACGTAGTCTACGCTTTACCTGCCTGACCTGCCCAAATGAAAATTATGGTCAATTTAAAAACCACGAAAGCCAGCCTCCGACCCCGCCGGATGCAGGGCCGAAGACTGGCTGGACTAGTAGGCGTTTTAGCTCAACTTTTCCGCGATCAGCTTATTAACCTGACCCGGATCCGCCTTGCCCTGCGTCGCCTTCATTACGGCGCCGACAATCGCACCGGTGACCTTCTTATTGCCGGCGCGGTACTTCTCCACGATGTCCGGGTTTGCGGCCAATGCATCATCCACAGCTTTTTCGATGGCGCCGTCATCGCGTACGACCTCGAGGCCGCGCTTGGCGACGACCTCATCAACGTCGCCCTCCCCCGCCAACACGCCATCGACGGCTTGGCGCGCCAGCTTGGTGGTGAGCTTACCCTCCTTGACCAGGGCGATGACACGGGCGATGTGGGCCGGGGTGATATCCAGCTCGGCCAGGGTTTTGTCCTGCTCATTGGCCTTACCTGCCAGGTAGGACACCCACCAGGAACGAGCCTCATCCGGCTTCGCGCCGGCTTCAACCGTTTCCACGATGAGATCCAGCGCGCCCGCGTTGACCAGGTCGCGCATCTCCTCGTCCTTAATGCCCCACTCCTCCTGGATGCGCGCACGGCGGATCCACGGCAGCTCCGGAAGGGTTGCGCGCAGCTCTTCAACCCACTCGCGCGGGGCCATAACCGGCGGCAAATCCGGGTCATTGAAGTAGCGGTAGTCCTCCGCGGTCTCCTTCGGGCGACCCTTGGAGGTAGAACCATCAGTCTCTTGGTAGTGGCGGGTCTCCTGCTCGATGCTGCCGCCATCGTCCAAGACCTGCGCCTGGCGCTGCATCTCAAAGCGCACCGCCTGTTCGACCGAGCGCATGGAGTTGATGTTTTTCGTCTCGGTACGGGTACCGAATTCTTCTTGGCCGATAGGGCGCAAGGAAAGGTTGGAGTCCACGCGCATGGAACCTTGATCCATGCGGGCATCGGACACACCCAAGGCGGCGACGAGCTCGCGCAGCGCCGAGACATAGGCCTTAGCCACTTCGGGGGCGCGCTCGCCAGCGCCGATGATGGGCTTGGTGACGATCTCAATGAGCGGAATACCCGCGCGGTTGCAGTCCACCAAGGATGCGGTGGCGCCATGAATGCGACCATCGGCGCCACCCAGGTGGGTCAGCTTGCCGGTGTCTTCTTCCATGTGGGCGCGCTCAATCTCCACACGCCATTCCGTGCCGTCTTCGAGCACAACGTCGAGGTAGCCGTCATAGGCAATCGGCTCATCGTACTGGGAGATCTGGTAGTTCTTCGGCTGGTCCGGGTAGAAATAATTCTTACGGGCAAAGCGCGAGGATTCCGCGATGGAGCAATTAAGCGCTAGGCCAATCTTGATTGCGCCTTCCACACCCTTGGAGTTAACCACTGGGAGTGCCCCGGGAAGGCCCAGCGATACCGGATCGGTATTGGAGTTAGGGGCTGCGCTGAAGTTCGTGGCAGAAGTGGAAAACATCTTGGTTTCCGTATCCAGCTCCACGTGGACTTCCATGCCCATTACCGGTTCATACTTATCGAGGACCTCGTCAAAGTCCATCAGGTCATACATCGCAGCAGTCATGCGTGCCATCTTAATACGTCCGTGCACTCTCGCGCGCTAGCCCCTAGGGTGACTGTCATGACGACTCCACATACCGTAGACAATTCGCTTGTCGATGCCCCACTGATTAACATCGCGGTCTTTTCCACCGCCCCTACTACCGATGAGATCAAAGACGCCGTCAGCGGCATCTTTTCTGCGCGCGTCGGCGAAATCACTCCCGGCAAGAACCCAGGCAGCCTTGTAGTTCCTATCGATGGCGCGTTTCTCTTGCATTACCAGACCATTGATTCTGCACCCACCCCAGATAGTTACGGCCTCCACCCCATTTTGAGCGCCGATGCCGGCGACCTCAACACTGCGGGAGCCCAGGTGCTCGTCTCGGTCCTTCCTGATAACAAGGAACACGACCTCTCCCATCAATTTCGCGAGCCGCGCCGCGAGCACCTCGAGCTGCTGTCCCAGGCGACGTCCGCCGTAGCCCAGCACCCCAATTGCCTCATCATCCACAACCCGCGCGGGAACGTCTCCATCTCCCCGGCGATGTTTAATGACGCCGTGCGCAATAACCTCGCACCCATGCACATTGCACCGGTGTGGATTACCCAATCTGGCGGCGAGCTCCGCGGCTATTCCATGGGTCTGGTCCAAGCAGGCCACCCGGAAATTCAGGCGCGCACCAGCTCGATGGATCCGACGAACCTCTATTACAAGCTGGCAAATATCGCTGACCACATCCTGCAAGGCGCCACCGTCAAAGGCGGCGATACCTTAGCCTTCGAGGAAGGCCAACCCCGGCTCACCATTACGGAAGAGCCCTGGTTCGTAGACCAAGACTTCCCCGCTGTCACCATTAATTTTTAGCTGACTGTGCCCTTGCGGGCATCGCTAAAGCGGCACAGCGCTGCCAAAATCGCGCCGGACAAGTTGTGCCACACGGAAAAGACGGCGCCGGGCAAGGCGGCCAGTGGGCTCATGTAGGAAGAGGCAAGGCTGGTAGCTAGCCCGGAATTTTGCATTCCCACCTCCACGGCCATGGTGCGGCGCACCGGAACCGGCTGGCGGGTAAAAAGGCCCGCGAGATAGCCCAGCCCATAGCCGCACGCATTGTGAATAACCACGGCGGCAAAGACCAGCGCACCGGCGGTGGCGATATTGTCATGCGCGCCGCCAACAACAATGCACACAATCAAGGCAATCGCGGTAACGGAGATCCACGGCAATGCCGCCTGAATCTTCGCCACGAGCCGGGGAAGCAGCATGCCGATGATAATGCCCGCGACGACCGGGACGAGCACCACCTTCACGATGGACCACGCCATCGATGCCGCGGAGACCGGCATGTATTCGCCCGCCAACCACAAGGTCAATAGCGGGGTGAGGATGGGCGCCAAAAGCGTAGAGATAGAGGTCATGGTCACTGAAAGCGCGACATCGCCGCGCGCTAAGTAGGACACCACGTTAGAGCTCGTGCCACCCGGGGCGCAGCCGACCAAAATCACGCCGGCCGCAACCGCCTCTGGCAGATCCATTACTGCCACCACGGCGAGCGCGATAAGCGGCATAATGACGAACTGCGCCACCACGCCGAGCACCACCGGGAGCGGCCGTCGCGCCACGAGTGCAAAATCTACGGGCTTGAGGGTAAGCCCCATGCCGAACATGACGATGCCCAGCAACGGCGTTACCTGCGGGGCAAAGGATGCCGCGGTGTCCGGGGCGATATAGCCAATAATGCCGCCGATGATTACGAGTATGGGAAAACCCAGCGCCGCGATGAGCGCTTGCCGTTCTTCCTGTTTTTCTGTAGCGCTATCGGTACTCATAGACAAAAGAGTACCCTCCCACCATGTGAGAGGGCGATCTTAATATTCGAGACGGCGGGGCTAAAAAGGCTTTAGCCGAAGAGCGCCTGCGCATTGCGGTAGCGGGCATCGGGCACCGTCTTCAACGTGCCCACGGCCTCTTCCAAAGGCACCAGTTCGATATCTTCGCCGTGCAGGGCAACACACATTCCTGAATCCCCGTTGTGCGCCGCGCGGGCGGCGTGCACGCCGTAGCGGGTCGCCAGAACGCGGTCATACGCGGTGGGCGTGCCGCCGCGCTGAATATGCCCCAAGACGGTGGTGCGCACGTCGTATCCGGTGCGCTTATTGATTTCATCACCAATGACCTGGCCAATTCCGTTGAAGGTTTGGTGGCCAAATTGGTCGACGCCGCCGGCTTCAAATTCCATGGTGCCCTCCTTCGGCAGGGCTCCTTCAGCCACGCAGATGATGCCGTACTTCTCGCCCATCTGGAAGCGGCGTTCCATCGCCTTGGTAATTTCCGCGATATCAAAGGGCTCTTCCGGGATCACGGTGTAGTGTGCGCCGCCGGCCATGCCGGCATGCAGAGCAATCCAGCCTACGTGGCGGCCCATGACCTCCACGATGAGGATGCGATTGTGGGACTCCGCCGTCGTGTGCAGGCGGTCGATCGCATCAGTTGCCACCGATACCGCGGTATCAAAGCCGAAGGTATAGTCCGTGGCGTTGACGTCATTGTCAATGGTCTTCGGCACGCCCACGACGGGGATGCCATTATCGTTAAGCCACTTAGCGCCCTTGAGCGTGCCTTCGCCGCCGATGGCAACGAGGGCATCGACTTCGGCCTCGCGCATATTCGTCTTGATCTGCTCCAAGCCGGCCTTGAATTTATCGGGGTGCAACCGGCCGGTGCCCAAGATGGTACCGCCGCGCAGAAGAATCCGGTCGATGCTGGCATCGTCGTAGAGATCGCACCGACGGTCTTCTAAAAGGCCAACCCACCCGTCTTCGTAGCCCACGACGGTATCGCCAAATTCGTTGGATGCGGTTCGCACAACCGCACGGATTACAGCATTCAGGCCGGGGCAATCGCCACCGGAAGTCAGTACAGCTAGACGCATGATCCCCAATTTAGCGCAGGATTTTTATCCATGCAGCGTGTCCACGTAGCGCAGCGAGGAGATAAGCCCCACCACCAGCGCGATAACAATCACGAGAATCGAATTGATGATCGCTGTGGTCGGATTACCCGTTTGCATGACGGCGGAGACTAAAGCCACGCCTACCACAGATCCCACCTGGCGGGAGGTGTTATACGCCCCCGACGCTGCGCCCATGTGATGAGGTGAAATATCGCGCAGCGTCGTTGCCGCGTTGGAGCCCCAGATAAAGGACTGGCCAATTCCTAGGGCGGCGATGGGCAATGCCAGCCACCACGGATTGGCATCGGCATGCATGACCCACCAGGCCAAACACAGCGAGGCGATCATGAGGCTAAATCCCACCAGCCCCATCAAGCGCGGATTCACCGCGTCCGTAAGGATGCCCGCGATGGGTGACATCAGCATCGAGACCAGCGCCATGGGAGCCACGATGATGCCGGCTTCCCCGGCGGATAGCCCCTTGACCGATTGCAGCCACAACATCACCGGCAACATGACCGAAGCCGCCATAAAGCCCATGGTCAAAATACCTACGGAGCCGGCCGCATAGTTGCGGTTGTGGAAGAGCTCCACCGGAAAGAGCGGCGTGGAGCCGCGATCCTGCGCACTAGCCTGCAGGCGCACGAACGCGATGCTTGCAACTATGCCGATGGCAAGCACCACCAGCACCCGCCAATCCCAGTCCAGCTCTGGGCCTTGTTGGATGCCAAAGACAATCGAGCCAAGCGCAATGAGCGAGACTATGGCCGAAGGTTTATCGATGTCCTGGGCCGTCGTCGGCAGCTTCGGTATCCACAGCAGGGCCAGCACAATGGCGGCGATAACAAATGGAATATGCACCCAAAAGGCCGCCTGCCAGCCAAAAGAAGCCACGAGGAACCCGCCGACTAGCGGCCCGGCCAATGACGCCACCGAGCCGATAATCCCCCACACCCCGAGCGCACGCCCGCGCCGCTCGCGGGCGAATACCCGGTTAATAACGGACATCGTCTGTGGCATCTCCAAGGATGCGCCCAGGCCCTGCACGATGCGTGCCACGATGAGCACTTCTATCGACGGCGCCAGCGCACACGCTGCTGCGCCGATCCCAAATAGCGCCACCCCGATACAAAACAGGGCGCGCTGGCCTAGGACATCACCAAGCCGCCCCGTAAAAAGTAGCGGCACCACCACGGCAAGCAAAAAGGCGGCCGAGACCCACATGATTTCATTGACCGTGGCGCCCAAATCCGTCTGAATATCCGGCAGGGCGATGGCCACCATCGACTGGTCCAACAGGGATACAAAGAAACCGAGGGATAGGGCGAACATGGCGAGCCATGCCTGGCGCTCCGATGGCAGGTTAGTCTCCACAGTCATGGCAGGAATTCTAGCGGGGCACACAAATCAGGCCTAGACTGGCCACCATGTCCATGATTGATATCAAAAAGCCACAAGACGTATCCACCGCCACCACCGTTACCCTCGGCCTTATCGGTGGTTGGGTCACCGCCCGCGAGACCGGCATTCGCCCTCTCGGCGGCGTCATCCTCGGCGCAGCGGGCCTGTGGGCCGGCCGTTCCTGGGCCAAGAAAACCAATCCAGCCACGACCGCGGGCCTATCCGCCCTGTATGTCGGCGCGTTCGGTGCCTCCCACCCATTGGCCAAGAAGATTGGCTCCTGGCCAGCAGTCCTCGCCGTAACGGCCGCCTCTGCCGGAGCTGCCTACGCGCTTTCCGATGCCAAGTAGCCCACCCCGCCACATAAACAACAGCACCATGGTCCCCCACTAAGGAGGATCATGGTGCTGAGTGGTTTTGTGAGTATTTACTCAACAACGTTGAAGACAACGGCGTTGTCCTCAGTGCCCAGTGCAGCCTGGCCGTCAGGCAGAGCATAGAAGGAAGGCTCGGACTCGAGAACGTCACGCAGGGAATCAGAAAGTGCCTGGGTGTGGTCATCGCACGCCGCCAAGGTGGAGGCGAAGTCACCTACGTGGATGGTGCCATCCTTATCCACATCGTAGGAGGTGGTGTAGGTATTGCAGCCATCATCGAGAACCAAGGACTGGTCCTTGTCGAACTGCACGGTGAACTTGCCGTCTTCCTTGACGGAGTGCAGCTCACCGGTGATGGTCTGGCCCTCAATATTCGGCACCAGCTTGTCAGCATCTGCCGGCAGGGATTCCACCAAGTCGCTCTTGGCGGTGGTGTCTGCTACCTCGGTACCGGACTCAGCCGGTGCGGGGTTTGCTGCGGGTTCCTCAGCGTTTGCGACGCCCATGGTCATGAGCGCAGCTGCGGAGACGGACATGGTCGCGGTTGCAATCTTTTTCAAAGTCATACCCAATAATTTACCCCTGCCGGATAGACATCCAACAGGGGTGTAAACGAATCGTTATCTAATCCGCAGCCATTTCACAGTGACAACGATTTTAGAAAGCGTGGCTATTTTTGGCGCTTGGCTTCATAGGCTGCGCCCACCTTGTACAGGCGGTCATCCTGGAAAGCCGGTGCCATGATCTGCAAACCGGTAGGCAGGTTAGTATCTGCAGCCAGGCCGGAAGGCACGGACATGCCGCACAGGCCGGCGAGGTTTAGCGGCAAGGTGCACAGGTCGAAGTTGTACATGGCCATGGGGTCTTCGGCCTTCTCCCCCAGCTTAAACGCAGTGGTCGGGGTGGTTGGCGAAACCAGCACGTCAGCCTGCTCAAAGGCGCGGGCAAAGTCCTGGGCGACCAGGGTGCGCACGCGCTGCGCCTGCAGGTAGTAGGCATCGTAATAGCCCACGGACAGCGCATACGTGCCCAGCATGATGCGGCGCTTGACCTCGGGTCCGAATCCCTCTGCGCGGGACTGGGACATGACCTGCTCCGCAGAGTGAGAGCCGTCATCGCCAGCGCGCAGGCCATAGCGCATGCCATCAAAGCGGGCCAGGTTGGAAGAGACCTCACACGGCATGATCAGGTAGTAGGCGGCCAATGCCTCATCGAAGTGCGGGCAGTCCACCTCGACGATTTCCGCGCCCTGCTCGCGCAGCTGTTCCACGGCGGCGTGGTAGTTCTCCATCACGCCGTCCTGCCAACCATCGCGCTCGAATTGCTTGATAAGGCCTACCTTAACGCCACTCAGATCGCCATTTGCGCCTTCGCGGGCGGCCTCCACCACGGGGGCAACAGGCTTGTCCACAGACGTGGCGTCGAAGGCATCGTGGCCAGCAATAACCTTGTGCAGGAGTGCGGTATCCAGGACGGTACGACCACAGGGACCCGCCTGGTCCAGCGAGGAGGCGGCCGCGATCAGGCCGTAGCGAGACACCGTGCCGTAGGTAGGCTTCACGCCAACGGTATTGGTCAGTGCCGCAGGCTGGCGGATGGAACCGCCGGTATCGGTACCAATGCCCAGTGGAGCCTGCCCCGAAGCAAGTGCTGCTGCCGTGCCGCCGCCGGAGCCACCCGGGGTGCGCTCGGTGTCATACGGGTTGTGTACTGGGCCAAAGGCGGAATTCTCATTGGACGAACCCATGGCAAACTCGTCCAGGTTCGTCTTACCCAAGATCGGGATACCGGCCTCGCGCAGACGCTTGGTCACCGTGGCGTCGTAGGGAGACATGTAGCCTTCGAGCATCTTGGATGCGGCGGTGGTGGGGGCATCGGTAGTAACCAGCAGGTCTTTCAAGGCCAGCGGCACACCGGCCAATGCCGATGCAGGCTTTTCGCCGGCGTCGAGGGCCTTATCCACGGCATCGGCAGCCGCCAGTGCTTCCTCCTGCCCCACGTGCAGGAAGGAGTTAAGTTCGGGATTGGTTTCCGCGATGCGATCCAAAAAGGCCTGGGTAACCTCGCGGGAGGTCACCTCGCGCGAGTGAATCTTTTCCGCCAGCTCGGCGGCGGTCAAAGAGGTCAGTCCCTCCGCAGGTACGACAACGTTGGTCATTTACTCTCCTCCCAAAATCTGTGGCACGACGAATCGCTCATCTTCCACGGCCGGCGCCTGATCCAAGGCCTGCTCGGCGGTAAGGGTGCGCACGATGACGTCTTCGCGCATCGGTGCATCCACGGAGTGCGGGTGGCTCATCGGTTCCACGCCTTCAGTGTCCACATTCCTTACTGCGGAAACGGAATCAACAATTTCATCAATCTGGCTTGCGAATTGGGCTAGCTCTTCATCGCTTAATGCCAGGCGGGAAAGCTTGGCAAGGTGGGCTACCTCATCACGCGAAATCTCAGACACGCGAACTCCATCCTTTTTCCATAATCGACGCGCAGGTAAAAATTATTTTCCCGCGCGTACTATGTAAATTGCTAAGGCTCCATAATACTGCACCAACCCGCGCAGTTGCCGAGTCACCCCGAATTATTGCCCCTTGAACGCCGCACTGTGACCCAGGTATCGTAAATGGGACTACAAGCTACTGAAAGCGTGCGACTTAATGTCTTACCTAATCCGTGTCCTGCTTCCCGATACCCCTGGTAGTTTGGGCCAGCTTTCGGAGGCCTTCGGGCTGGTTGACGGAAATATCCAATCGGTTGACATCGTAGAAACCTTCCCGGATGGCACCGTCATGGATGACATTGTCATTGAGCTTCCCGCAGACGCGATGGCTGATGCACTCATCACCGCCGCCTCCTCCGTCCATGGCGTGGAAATAGATTCGATTCGGCCCTTCAGCGGCCGCGTGGACCGGCGCGGGCAGATCGAGTTATTAGCGCGCGTGGCCGCCAATGCCTCAAACGTCACGGCAGCAATGGAGGAAGTCGTCGCGGCCATTCCAAAGGCAGCGACCTCCACGTGGGCCATCGTCATTGACAATAATGAGCCGATTCACCGCGTCGCTTCCTCAAACGCAGCCCCTGCCGATGACGATACGATTCCGGTCGACCTCGACATCGACAGCGCACGCACCTTGCACCCCGATAAGGACGAGTGGGTGCCAGAAAGCTGGGCACTGCTCGATTCCGCCCTGGCGGCCGCTCCCCTGGGAGATACCGGGATGGTCATCGCCATGGGCCGCACCGGCGGTCCAGAATACTTAGCCTCTGAGGTCGAGCACCTCGGCCACATCGGCACGATTTTGGGTGCCTTCCTCAAATAAGCCCGGCGCGGAGAGTCTACACTTCCCCGGTGTTTAAGAGCGTGTGGAACTGCTCTTCGTTCAAGATAGGCACCCCGAGATCGCGGGCCTTATCCTCCTTGGAGCCGGCATTGGCCCCGGCGACGAGGTAGGAGGTTTTCTTCGATACGGACCCCGTTGCCTTTCCGCCGCGGCTGATGATGGCTTCCTTGGCGGAATCGCGTGTGAAGTCTTCGAGGCTGCCGGTGACAACGATGGTTAGCCCCTCTAGGGTCTGTTCCTTCCTGTCCTCGGCGGCTACCTCCATGGCTAGGCCGGCTTCTGCCCATTTCTCGACGATGGTGCGGTGCCAGTCCACCTCGAACCAGGCGTGGAAGGACTCAGCGATGACTGCGCCCACGCCGTCTACCTCTGCAAGGTCCTCGGTCTTAGCGGCACGCAGCTTCTCCATGGAGCCGTAGCGCGCTGCCAAGGCGCGGGCGGCAATAGGGCCGACGTGGCGAATAGAAAGTGAGACCAGCACCCGCCAGAAGTCGCGGTCTTTAACCTCTTCTAAGTTCTGGAGCAGGTTCTTGCCCGCGGTATTGACCTTGGCGTTGCCCTCTTTTTTGCTGCGCTTATCCTTCGTATCGCGCTTGGCCGTATAGACATCGGAAGCAAGCAGCTTTTCTTCCGTTAGCTCAAAGAGCTCGGATTCATCGGTGAGGATACCGTTTTCGATGAGGTCCATGGCCCCCTTCTCTCCCAGTGCCTCGATATCGAGGCCCTTGCGGGAGGCGAGGTATTCCAGTCGCGCGGAGAGCTGGGCTGGACAAGATTGAGTATTGGGGCATCGCCAATCAGCATCGCCATCCTTTTGCGGGGCGAGCGTCGTGCCGCAGGCTGGGCACTGCGTGGGGAAGCTCCATTCATATTCGCTGCCATCGCGCTGTTCGCGCACGGGGCCTAGTACCTCTGGAATGATTTCGCCGGCCTTGCGAATAATAATGGTATCTCCGATGAGCACGCCCTTGCGCTTGACCTCGGACTGGTTGTGCAGGGTGGCCATGGATACCGTGGAGCCGGAGACAAAGACCGGTTCCATGATGGCAAAGGGGGTAACGCGCCCCGTACGCCCGACGCCGACCTCGATGTTTTTCAGCTTCGTCGTGACCTCTTCCGGCGGGTACTTATAGGCAATGGCCCAGCGCGGTGCGCGGGAGGTCGCCCCGAGCTGGCGCTGTGAGCCCAAATCGTCGACCTTGACCACGAGCCCATCCATTTCAAAAATCGCATCGTGGCGGTGTTCGGCCCAGTAAGATACTTCCTCTTGTACTTCGGCGGCGGAGTGCACCTGCTTGGTATAGGGAGATACGGGCAGCCCCCATGCGGCGATCGCCTTATAGGCATCGTGCTGGGAGGAGGGGGAAAATCCCTCGCGCGCGCCTAGGCCATGGCAAACCATGCGCAGGCGGCGCTTTTTCACCTCGGCGGGATCCTTCATGCGCAGTCCGCCGGCCGCAGCGTTGCGGGGATTGGCAAACCGAGCCTTGCCGTCCGCCGCGCGCTCCTCATTGATTTCTTCGAAATCTTCGGGGCGCATATAGACTTCACCGCGGATTTCAATGAGTTCCGGAACTGGGTACTCTTCGGTGCCCGTAAGCTCGTGCGGGATATCAGAAATTACCCGCGCATTGGCGGTAATCTCCTCGCCCACGGTGCCATCACCACGGGTGGCAGCGGTATCCAAACGCCCATTGCGGTAAACCAAGTCGATAGAGAGGCCATCGATCTTCAGCTCCGTTAGGTAGGTCTTGGCGGGCGTCCTATCCAACCAGTCCTGCATCTCACCGGCGCTAAAGACATTGTCTAGGCTCATCATGCGCTCGAGGTGCTCAATATCCTCACCGGCGTTCGGCGCGGCGCCTACCTGCTGGGTAGGCGAATCCGGAACCGCCAGCTCCGGGTGCTGCTTTTCTAGGTCCACCAGGCGCTGGAAAAGCGCATCAAAGTCGGCATCGGGAATCGCGGGTTCACCGTTGTAATACAGGTTGCGGTGGCGGCGCACTTCTTGCGCCAAGTCGTTCCATTCACGTTGCACATCAGCTGGATTAGTCACGGTATCCAAGTCTAGCGATCCCCCATGTCTGGGCTAGCTACTAAGGTATGGACCATGAACTTCGACGCCTCCCGCATGCTCGCCTTCGACCTTGAGACCACCTCCGCCAACCCCAAAGACGCTCGTATCGTTACCTCTGCCCTGGTCCGCATTGACGGCCGCGATGTCCAGAAGGTGGAGCACCTTGCAGATCCCGGCATCGAGATCCCCCAAGCCGCAACCGACGTGCATGGGATTACAACGGAAAAGGCCCAGGCTGAAGGCCGCCCGCACGAGGAGGTCCTCAAAGACACGGTTAATGCCATCAAGTCCGCGTGGGACGACGGCCTGACGCTCATCGTCTATAACGCGGCCTTCGACCTTACCGTCCTGCGCAGCCTTACCGGCGATTTCACGGTCACCGGCCCGGTCTTTGACCCGTACGTCATTGATCGCGTGAGCGATAAGTGGCGCAAGGGCAAGCGCACCCTTGGCGCGGTGTGTGAGCACTACGGCGTGGAATTGAGCAATGCGCACGAGGCCACTGCCGATGCCCTCGCTGCCGCCCGCGTGGCCTGGAAGCAGGTTCGCCAGCATTACCCCAACCTCGCGCAGATGGACGAAAACGAGCTCATGGAGTTCCAGGCGGTCAAGTGGTACGAGGACCGCGTCGCCTTCAAGAAGTACTTAGAAGGCAAGGGCCGCGATGCCTCCGATGTCTCGACGGCGTGGCCGCTAATTTCCTAATTCCCTTGCCATATTTCTAGAGTTTTGGAATTCTAGAAATATGGATTCTTTAGAATCGCGCATTGCCCACCTTGAGGCTCGCGTCACCAAACTCGAAAACCCCGCCCCTGACCCCATCGAATCATCCGCAAGCGAGTCCACCATGTGGCTTGCGGATGCGCTTGAACCTTCTGACCAGCTTCCTGAGGGGTCCGTCATTTTTGGCGGTAACATCACCACCGGCCTAGGCTCCTATGTCTACCAATGGCAACGCCCAACAGACACAGTGACCGCTGGAGACTGGTCCGATAATCTCGAGCGCCTCGCCGCATTGGCACACCCCGTGCGCGGTGAAATCCTGCGCCGCCTCCTTAGCTCACCAGCCACCGCCACAGAACTGGTGGAAGAGGAAATCGTCACCTCCACCGGCACCGCCTACCACCACCTCAGTGCGCTTACTAATGGTGGCTGGACCACCAAGACAAACGGGGAATACTCAATCCGAGCGGCCCGCGTCATCCCCCTGCTCACAATCATTACCGCAAGCGAGGATCACTAATGCGAAAGCGAAAAATGGCGCTAGCCATCACCGCCACCATCATGACAGCGGCCCTCTTACTCTTGATTGGGCCGCGGCGGATCGCTGTGGCCACCACTGAAACAGGCGACGCCACTCTATCCGCCACACTGCGCAATCACACCGAACCGGGTTTCAATAATCTCATCGCCTTCACGCTGCACGAAGGGAAAGCCACCTTCGCGGGACTTGGCTCAGATGAACACACCGAGGTAGAAATCGGTTCGGTAACCAAGATGTTCACCGGAGAATTAGCTCATCAGCTTGTGGAAGAAGGAAAGATAAGCCTTGATACTATCGTGGGCGATGTACTGGATGTTGGCCAAGCACCCATTTCCGAGGTCACGGTACAAGAGTTGCTCAACCACACCTCGGGATTGCCCCGGCTAGCACAAGGGAATATTTTCGCTGATGCAATCACGGCGGTCACTGGTGCTAATCCCTACGCAGGTGAGACCACCCAAGATATCCTCGATGCCGCCACCGAAGCGGATCTTAAAGATCGTGGAACAGAGACTTATTCCAATATGGGATATGGACTACTCGGCCACCTCCTGGAAACGGCTGCCGATTCAGCCTATGAAGACCTGCTTCAGGAGAGAATCTTTCAACCTGCCGGAATGACGGAGACCTACCTCATGACCCCAGGATCTGTCCCCGATGATGCCCCACGGGGCCTTACTGCCACCGGCCGGGAGGCCGATCCATGGGAGATGGAAGGCAGCAATGCCGCAGCGGGCGCAATACGATCGACTGCACATGACATGGCAGCTTTCGCTGAGTGGATTATGGATAACGGCGATATGGCCTATGGCTGGCAAAAGCGAAGACAACCAAAGCTTCTGGCACGACGGCGGAACGGGTGGCTACTCCACAATGCTCATCATAGATCCGGAAAATAAGCGCGCAGCCTTCGCCAATAATGACACTCCGATGTGGACTAGTGACCTCGCCCAAGCGCTATTCGATGAGATTTAAGGAATTCCAATGATTACCACCCTAATCCTTGCCGCCATCACCGCATCCGAAGTCTGGGGCACGTGGAAAGCGCTCAAAAAACCATCTTCCCCGGGGATGCTTATCGCGTCAGCGATTATCAGCATCGTCATAATCGCCTTCATTGGTAACGCAGTTCCGTGGTACAGGGAAGTCAACTACGGATGGTGGTACGCTCTCGTAACCGCTTGTTCCCTACACATGGGCGCCGTCGCCTGGCGTATTTACACAGATCACAGTGAAAAGTCTCCGAAGACAGATAGCCTCGTGCGCGCCGCTTAAAGGTCGCCCGCATCGCGGGTGAGGATCGCGGCAGTCTCGGTTACAGAGCGCAATGAGCTTGCCGATGCCCCAGCCGGAAACACATCAAAGTGATCCACGAGCAACTCACGCGGCATGCCAATGCGGTCCAGGTGGCGGGCAAGTGAAATCGCCTCGGCCCGCGCGTCTTTGCCGGAAAGTGCGACACCGACCCGGCGGCCTTCGGACAGGTGCTCGCCCATCCCATCGAAATGCTCCGGGGTAGAAAGGCGGTCGCGGTAGCGCGCATCAACGAGGAATGTTGTCGCGGCCCCAGCCACCGACCACAGCGGCGGACAATAAAGATAATCCGCCTCAAAGCGCAGGAGGGTCTCGAGTGCCACCTCGTCAGGGACGGCGGGTATCGAATCAAAGTCGGTGGTTCCTGGAATGCGGCCAGCGATGACATCGGCAAGCAGCGGTTCATCCAGTTGCACCACGACCTCGCCGTGGAAGCGGCGTGCGACGTCAGTAGCGTGGGCGCGGATGCCGTGCAACAGGGCATCGGAAAGCTCTGCAAAGGCACCGGAATCGGTGAGGACGCGGTGGCCATCGGCAAGCTCAATGCTGGCCGCCAGCGACCAGGGGCCGAGAGCCTGAATTTTGATGCGAGGCACGGTCTCTCCCCACACCTGCTGCACCTCATCGAGGTCGCGCTCGAGGCGGTCCCACGCGCGGCGAGTAAGCAGCTGGGGACGGGCCGTCATGCGCCACGAACGGGGGCCGCGATCGATAGTGATGGCCTCGAGCATGCTTGCGGTACGCCCCACCGAATCGGAGCCCAGCCCGCGTTCCGGTAGCTGCGGGATGGCGGGAAGCTCAGTCTCGCCCATAATGATGTCCGCTGCCTCCGCCATAGAGGTGCCGGGCATGGGCCCGAGTGCGAATCCGGTCATTTATACGGTCTCGCAGATGGTGCCGGAACCGATGACGATATCGCCCAAGTCATCTGGGGAAGGCAAGTACAGCACCGCAGCCTGTCCACGGGCAACGCCAGACAGTGGCTCCTTGAGCTCCAATCGCATCGAATCAGCGGCGCGGTCCACGTGGGCAATGCACGGCACTACGGAACCGTGCGCACGAACCTGCACCTCGCACTCAAAGTCGCCGTCCATGCCAGGGTGCAGGTACTTGAGGCGGTCGGCCCGGATGGCGGTAACCGCCAAGTCCTCGCGCGCGCCGACGGTTACCGTGCCCGTTGCGGCGTCGATATCGGTGACGTAGCGCGGGCGGCCATCGGCAGCCGGGGCCTTGATGTCCAGGCCCTTGCGCTGGCCGATGGTGTAGTTCCACGCACCATCATGTTCCTTAAGCTCCGTTCCCTCTTGGTCCACGATCATGCCGGGGCGAAGGCCGATCCGCGATCCAAGGAACTGCTGGGTATTTCCGTCTGGAATGAAGCAGATGTCATAAGAATCCGGCTTCTTCGCTGTGGAAAAACCGTGTGCCGCAGCCTCTTCGCGGATTTGCGGCTTGGGGGTATCACCGATGGGGAAAAAGCAGTGCTCCAGCTCCTCAGCGGAAATAACGCCGAGCACATAAGACTGGTCTTTATTCTCATCCTTGGAGCGGCGCATGTAGCCATCATCATCAAGGGTGGCGTAGTGGCCGGTCGCAACGGCATCAAAGCCTAGGGCCATGCCCTTTTGCAGCAGCGCGCGGAACTTAATCTTCTCATTGCAGCGCAGGCAGGGATTCGGGGTTTCACCGCGGGCATAGGAATCCACGAAGTCCGTGATGACCTCTTCCTTGAATTCCTCCGAAAAGTCCCATACATAGAACGGAATGCCCAACTTATCGCAAATGCGGCGGGCATCGGCGGAATCCTCCAACGAACAGCAGCCGCGGGCCTTTTCGCGCGTTTGCTGCGCGTCCTTATGCAGGGCCAGGTGCACGCCGACGACATCGTGGCCAGCCTCCACCGCACGGGCGGCGGCGACAGATGAGTCCACGCCGCCAGACATTGCTACCAATACTCGCATTGCATTCCCCTTTAAATACCTCGACTACAGGCCCGAAAGTGTACTCCCTTGCCCCAACGCAGCTTAAATCGATTCCATTCCCTAAGCTTGAATCCCATGGGTAGAAAGCGAGCTGCGAACAGGTCAGGCATCACCGGGACCTACGAGATATCCACCGGCACCGCCGAGGTTGTGCCGGATGAATTCCGCGACGGAGCCTATATCCTTAACGTCAATGGCGTTCCTAGCAGCCATATCGTGCTGGGCGAGCCGCAGGAACTCGACTTTGAGTACATGCGCTGGATCGCAGCGGCGGTGGAATACCTTAATACGGTCTCGCCCAATAAACTGCGTGTTACCCACCTCGGCGGGGCGGGTTGCTCACTCCCGCGCTACTTCGCCGACCTGTGGCCGAACAGCCGCCATACGGTGGTCGAGCTCGATGCCAAACTGGGAGAATTGGTCCGCGAGCTTTTCGATGTCCCCCGTTCCCCCACCGTCAAGATCCGCCCCGGCGATGCCCGAAAAGAAACCGAAGGTTTTCTTCCCGCCAGCCGCGATATCATTATTCGCGATGTCTTCGCTGGGGATAAAACCCCGAAAGACCTAACCACTGTGGAGTTTTTCCAAGCGGCTAAATCATCCCTGTCTGCCGGCGGCCTTTATGTGGCCAACTGCGGCGATCACTCGGACCTCCAGTTGGCGAAGAAAGAATTGGCCGGGCTTTCTGAGGTTTTCGATCACCTCGCCGTCATCGCCGACCCGCCCATGCTCAAAGGGCGCCGGTATGGAAACATCATCTTGCTGGCCTCAGATACAGAACTGCCAGCTGAGGGTTCGGTACAAGCCGCTCAGCTGGCAAAGGCACTCTTAGGTGGGGCCGTCCCAGCTCACTTCAAGGATGAAAGCTGGACCCGAAAATTCCTTGCGGGAGCTACTTCAGCACACGATTGAGCAGCTCGGCCACCTGATTAGCATCGAAGTCGGGGACATCGGCACCGGCCTTCTTCGCGGCATCCTTAGCTTCTTCTACCTGAGCTCCAGAGACCTCGCCTTTGTCGACGCCATTGACATGGCCAGCGTTTTCTAGCAGCATCGCCAAGTCGCCCACGGTGAAGTCACCAACCGCCATCTTGCCAAGTTGCTTCAGAGGTAAAGCGTTTTCCTCTTCCAAGGCCTCCACAAAGGCCGCCACGCCCTCAGCAGCCTGGGCATCGAGGCCGGCGTCTTTGGCGGCATCGGCAAGCTGGGGCATTGCAATGAGGCCAGCCGCAAGGGCGAAGATTGCACCAATCACCGGCGTGCTATCGGAGCTAAGGTCCACACCATCGTCGAGGACGAGGCTATCGAGCGCGCCGCCGATATCGACGTAATTGCCGCCGCTAAAAGACTCTAGCTGCTGCTTCGAGCCATTAAAGAGGTTCAAGTCCACATCGGTAGGAATACCAGCGACCTTGCCCGATCCAGAGCGCTGCCAGAAGGACAGGTTCTTCCACCCACCCACTGGATCCGGGGCTTCATCCTGGTATGCCGCCAACCACAGTGGCATATTGGAGAACTTCTGGGAGTTATTCATCTCGCCCATCCAGAAGTACTTGTAGGTATAAATCATTGGGGTGCGGTTGGTCAGGCGCTTGAGTTCGGAGGTAAATTCCTCGATCCAGCTCTCCAACTGGGAGGCCGACTTGCCCTCGGAGACCTCGATATCAAGCACCGGCGGCAACGTCTGATTCGGCGCCAACGCAATCTGCGCCGCAAAGTTGGCCGCCTGCGTCTTCGCATCGCCAGCTGGGCGCGCATAGTGGTATGCGCCACTCTTCAGGCCGTGCGCATTGGCCGCCTGAATATCTTTAACGTAGTGCGGGTTAATCCAGTCCCCACCCTCAGTGGCCTTAACAAAGGCGAAGGACTGGCCGTCAGATTTCACCTTATTCCAGTCAATAGGCATGCCACCGGGGTGCTGGTGGGCAGCAATATCGATGCCTTTCGGTGCGCTGTTTCCCAATGCTGCCTGCGCGGCAGCGGTCCCGCTCACCGTGACTGCAACTGCAGCGATAACCGCGATGATGCTCTTGCGGAGTGCCCTCATAGTTGTCATGCGCGAGAGTCTAACAATCATTCACACTAACCACATTTGCAACACGCGTACCTCGCGTGGGAATTTTTCACTCCCCTATCCAGTTTTGCGGAAATGTACCATTTAGAACACATATTCGCTTTTCGGCTTGCGGGAGTCAAACGGATAACTTATGGTAAACCTATGAACATTAGACACTTAGTGCGAAACTCGGGGGATAATCGCCATGGAACCCTACTACCTCATCACTGATCCACACGATGAAATAGCAGTTAGTGCCACGTGTAATAGAGAATCCGACTACCTACTCTGGAAGGAAATTCGACCAGGTTTAGAAACTGATTTCGATATTGCCTGTCATACGCTGGCAGGTCGCACCGGCTTAAGCGAACGGCGCACGAGGGATATCACCATGGCGCTACACCGCTTAGAGGAATTGCCACGCACAAAACTGCTGCAGGAAACCTACTACTTCCTCGACTTCTCTCGGCTTATCAGGGTCAAGTCCGTTTGAGTGGTGTTTCTACCTTTCGATAGAGCATGCAGTGTGATGGTGTCAGGGGCCAGCACGTGC
>NZ_JBEHFM010000027.1:0-22301 GCF_040225675.1 Corynebacterium sp. KPL2680 | reverse complement strand
GATGCAATATCGGAATCAGACCCTTGAACCCCTCATCACCTAGAATTAAACCAGTCCAACTTTCGGGGGCCAGTTCAGACCCCGCCCGCTGGCGGGTTCTTATTATTGTGCTGGTCACGGTGTTCATGTCACTGATTAGCGTGTCCATCGTGAATGTGGCGCTGCCGTCGATTCAGTCTGGGCTTGGTGCCACGGATTCGGATGTGCAATGGGTGCTGTCTGGTTATGCGCTTACCTTCGGCGTGGTCCTCGTCGCCGCAGGGCGCGCCGGCGATCTCGTGGGGCGCGGGGGCATCTTCCTGCTCGGCATCGCCGTCTACACCATCAGCGCCGCCGTGACGGGTTTCGCGCCGAATGCGCATTCTCTAAACATCGCGCGTTTTGTGCAGGGTGTTGGCGCCGGATTGCTGAACCCTCAGGGAGTGGGAATGATTCAGCAATACTTCCGCGGGGAAGAGCGCGGCCGCGCCTTTGGATACTTTGGCGCCACCGTGGGAATCGCGGTGGCTATCGGCCCGGTACTGGGTGGCTTCCTCATCAAGATCGGCGGCCCTGACCACGGGTGGCGGCTGACCATGCTGGTCAATGCGCCTATCGGCCTGCTGGCCATCATCTTAGGCCTCATGTGGTTCCCACGCCCGCTATTTTCCCGCGTCCGCGATGCCGCGGGCAATAAGCTGGGAATCTTCAAGGCGCTGGCCACCCTGGATCCCATCGGCGCGCTCATTCTCGGCGCCGCAGTATGGTGCATCCTCTTCCCCTTCATGGACTCCACCGGTTCCCCGGCCGTGTGGTGGCTGCTTCTCGCGGGTGCCGTGCTCATTGGTGTGTGGGTGCTGTGGGAGCGCCACCACAAGGCTACCGGCCATCCGCCGATGGTGGATCTCAATATCTTTGCCACCTCGAGCTTCCGCAATGGCACCATCATCGCCACGTTGTGGTTTATGGGCATTACCAGCATCTGGGTGCTCGTGGCGTTGTACTTCCAAAATGGCCTGGGTTACTCCGCGCTCGCGGCCGGCTCGGTGGGCATTCCGTCCGCACTCCTCAACTCCATTACCGCCACCATCGCTGGCCGCAAAATCTCGCGGTATGGGCGCATAGTGGTCATCATCGGCATGCTGACTACCATCTTCGGACTCTTCACCACGGTGGTCTTTATTTGGGGCACCACGCATTGGGGAATGAACGAATGGTGGCTCATCCTTTCCTTGGCATTTATTGGGCTCGGCCAGGGTGCCGTGGTCTCCCCTAACCAAACCCTGACCTTGGCACAGGTCCCAGACAACTACGCCGGTTCCTCCGGCGCGGTCCTGCAAACCGGCCAGCGCATCGGCACCGCCATCGGCCTGGCCGTCATTACCGCCATCGTCTTTGCCATGCTCCAAAGCACCTCCGGAGATTGGCCCGTATCCATCATGACCGGTTTCGGTGTCATCATCGCCGTTTGCCTGGTGTCCTTGAGCTTTGGGTTTGCGGATCAGCGCGCTTCCCGCAGCTAATACCTCTCCCCATAGTTAGAGCCCACCGTGGATAGTTCCACGGTGGGCTCTGGCTTTTCCCCAGCTCCTATACGCAGAGGACTAAGCCAGCGGTTTAGATATCCAGGAAGCGGACATCCTTCGCGCGGCGGGTAATGAAGGAGCGGCGAGCGGCCACGTCATCTCCCATGAGGATGGAAAACAGCTCATCGGCACGCTGCGCGTCTTCCAGATCCACGCGGCGCAACAGGCGCGTGGAGGGATCCAGGGTGGTCTCCCAGAGCTCGGAGGCGTTCATCTCGCCCAAGCCCTTGTAGCGCTGGATGCCGTCATCCTTGTTGATCTTGCGGTTTTGCTCCAGGCCTTCTGCCAACAGCTTATCGCGCTCATCATCAGAGAAGGCGTAGCCCGGCGTACCCTTGGACCACTTCAGCTTGTAGAGCGGCGGGTTAGCCAAGTACACGTGGCCATCCTCAACCAGCTGCGGCATAAAGCGGAAGAGCAAGGTCAACAGCAGCGTGGCGATGTGCTGGCCGTCCACGTCGGCATCGGCCATCAGCACGATCTTGTCGTACCGCAACTTCTTGATATCGAATTCCTCGTGGATGCCAGTACCCAACGCGGTGATGATGGCTTGGACCTCGGCATTTTTTAAGACTTTATCCATGCGGGCCTTTTCCACGTTCAGGATCTTGCCGCGCAAGGGCAAGATGGCCTGAAACATAGAGTCACGGCCGGCCTTCGCGGAACCGCCCGCGGAGTCACCCTCCACGATATAAAGCTCCGAACTCCGCGGATCCTTAGAACGGCAATCCGCAAGCTTGCCGGGCAGTCCGCCCAGATCGGTGGCGGACTTGCGGCGCACCATCTCGCGCGCCTTACGCGCTGCCATGCGGGCATGCGCCGAGGAGACGGCCTTATTGATAATGGCCTTTGCCTCTGCCGGGTTGGCATCAAACCAGTCATTGACGTACTCGTTGACCGAGCGCTGCACAAAGCCCTTGATCTCGGAGTTGCCCAGCTTGGTCTTGGTCTGGCCCTCGAACTGCGGATCACCCACCTTGACCGAAATGACGGCGGCCAAACCTTCGCGACAGTCATCACCGGAAAGGTTGCCGTCCTTGTCCTTGATGAGCTTGTGCTCCTTGGCATAGCGGTTCATCAAGGAGGTCAGGGCTGCGCGGAAGCCCTCTTCGTGCGTGCCGCCCTCGTGAGTATTGATGGTATTGGCAAAGGTGTGCACGGACTGCTTGTAGCCCTGGTTCCACTGCAAGGCCACCTCGACCTCGTGGTCCTCGCCTTTTGACTCGAAGGACACGATGGTGGGGTGAATAGCGTTCTTGGACTTATTGAGGAATTTTACGTAGTCCGTCAGGCCCTCCGGGTAGTGGAAGGTGATCTTCTTGCGGCGCTTCTTATCGGCCTTGGTGACGTTCTTGGAATCGTCTTCCTCGTTAAAGGTATCGCCGGCATCAGGAACATCATCAAACGACGTCTCATCCGCACTCGCCTCACCGGATTCCGCATCCGCGATTTCCTCGAGCTCGATCTGCTCTTGGGTCACGCGCTCATCAATAAGCTCGATGGTCAGGCCCTTGTTCAGGAAGGCCATCTCCTGCAGGCGGCGCGCAATGGTGTCGTAGTCGAACTCGGTGGTTTCAAAGATCTCCGGATCCGCCCAGAAACGAATCTTGGTACCAGTGCCGCGGGCGTTGCCGCCTTCCACAAGGTCATCCGGGATGGCGTTCTGGAAGTTTTGGTACCAGTGCTTGCCCTCACGCTTGATCTCCGCCTCCACGCGGGTAGACAGGGCGTTGACCACGGAAATACCGACGCCGTGCAAGCCGCCGGAAACGGCATAGGAATCGGAGTCGAATTTACCGCCGGCGTGCAGCTGCGTCATGACCACCTGGACGGTCGGCGCACCAGAGGCGTGCATCTCCACAGGGATGCCGCGGCCATTATCGATGACCTCGACGCCGCCGTCTTCCAAAAGCTTGACGGTGACCTTATCCGCGAAGCCTGCCATGGCCTCATCAACGGAGTTATCAACAATCTCCCAGATAAGGTGGTGCAAACCGCGCGATCCGGTGGAACCGATGTACATACCGGGGCGCTTGCGGACGGCCTCTAGACCTTCCAGGATCGTAATTGATCCAGCATCATATGCGTGTTCTTCAGCCACGGATTCGTGCTCTCCTTTTGGCTATAGCTAATTCTAAGACTTTCACTATTCTACACGCATACCCCCTACTGAATGACACCCCACACGGGCCAGAGGTAGCTATGTGGCGCGCTCTGTAGTTATTTATCTTTTAAAGGGCAGAGCTAACCTGCTCCTATTAGCCACTTATCAGCCGTAGGTATCTTGCGAACCTTGCGGTTTTACCCACTGCCGACCCTCGTAATTGCGCTGCTGCCGCGGGCCGTGGATGCGCAGCTCAGCAATGACATCGGGGCCGAGCCGGTCCGCAATTTTCCGCAGGATTTTCCGCTGCAGGTAGCGCAGTTCCGTGGCCCAGGTGGAGTTATCGCAGGAAATGTAGACGATCTTGTCCTTGATTTTCTGCGGCTGCGTATGGGCGGCAATGCGCTCGCCCACCAGGTTTTCCCAATTTCCCATGACCCAGCCGTGCGCTAATTCATGCTTCCAGCCGCGGTGGGAAATCTCCTTTTTAATCTGTGCACCCAGGCTCGGCACATCAATCTTTCGCCGCGGCCTCCTGCCATCGGCGCCGGTAGGCCTGCCCACCTGGTAGCCGCGATAGTTCTGCGGCTGGGCATCCGCCAAGGATGGCACCGGCATCTTCGGCACTGGGCGCGTAAGCTTTGGCGGATTCTTCGAGGTAGAGCGCACCAACCGGAAGTATTGGGTGACGGGATCCGTGCGTTGCCTGCCGGTTTCCCCTTCTTCCTCACTCATGCTTCTTCCTCGCTATCCTCTCCTGCTGTTGCTTCCGTGTGCAGGGTGGAAATGCGCCCCTGGTCCGTATCTTCTACTCCTACCCGGTAACGCACGATGGGCTCCAGGTTATCCGGTAAATCCTCATCCACCGCGGCGGTGATAAGCACCTGTTCTGCCGTGGCGGCCAGGTGAACCAGCTGGGTGCGGCGCTTGGCATCGAGCTCGGCAAAGACATCATCCAAGATGAGGACCGGATCTGATCCCCCTTCTTGGCGCAGGAGCTCAAACTCCGCCAGGCGCAGGGCGATGGCATAGGACCAGGTTTCGCCGTGGCTGGCAAAACCCTTGGCCGGCTGATCCCCCAGGTGGAGCACGAGATCATCACGGTGCGGGCCCACCAGTGAGATGCCGCGCTCGATCTCGCGCTGCCGGGCAGAGGCCAGCTCGGTCAGCATGACGGCCTCCAGCACCTCGCGGTCAGAGGTATCAATGGTGGATTTATACTCCACGTGCGCAGGCCGCGACTCCGGCGCGAGGCCGGCATAGGCGGCGGGAATGTGGTCCAAGAGGGCATCGACAAGCGCAAGGCGCGCCGCAATGACCTGTGCACCTAAGCGCGCGAGCTGGGCATCCCACGTATCCAGCGTCGATAGCGCCGAGGCGCCGTCGCTATCGCCGTAGCCGCGCCGCAAGCTTGCCGATGCCGACTTCAACAACGCATTGCGCTGCTTTAATACCTTGTCATAATCCGCCTTAACCCCAGCTAGGCGCGGGGTCCGCGAGGCGATGATGCTATCGAGATACGCGCGGCGCCCCGCGGGCTCACCGCGCACCAAGGCTAAATCCTCAGGGGAAAACAGCACCGTTTTCACCACGCCGAGTAACTCGCGCGGGCTGCGCAGCCTAGTGCGGTTAATCTGCGCCTGATTGGCGGCATGTGGTTTGACCAGCAAGTGGGTAGTTAATTCACGCCCCTGGTTGACGGCAGTAAGGGACACCCGGGCACTCTGCGCACCCTGGCGCACCAGCGGCGAATCATGGGAGACGCGGTGGGAAGACAGGTGAGCGGTATAGCCCACGGCTTCCACGATATTGGTCTTGCCAAAGCCATTGCGGCCCACGAACAGAGTGATCCCCGGGCCCAGCTCAAGTTTTAGTTCGGGCCATGAGCGAAAATCCCGAACATCGAGATCCCTTATAAACATTAACCTGGCAGGCGAACCGGCATTAAGAGGTAGGTGAAGTTGGTCTGCGGCGTTGGGAAATTGCCATCCTCATCGGCTTCCGGCAGCTCTTCTGGCTCCGGGATCATGATGGCGGGGCGGGAAGGCTCCGTGAACCCGAAGACCACGCGATCGGTGTTGATGACAGCAAGGCCATCCTTCAAATAGCCCGGGTTGAAGGCGATCAAGAATTCATCGCGGCCGTGGAATGCGCACGGCAGCGTCTCGGTGGCATTACCGGCATCGGCGCCGGCGGACAGGGTGACCTGGCCATCGGCAAATTCCATGCGGATCTGCGCATTGCGGTCCGTCAACAAGGAAACGCGGCGAATGGCTTCTTGCAGCGGCGCCACCTCAACCGAGGCAATATTCGTGTGGGACTTGGGAAGCAAGGGCTGGACGTTTGGGAAATCCGCATCCAGCATGCGCGTGGTGGTTTCGCGGTTATCCGCATGCAGGCCAAATAGGCCATCGGCGCCGATATTATCGCCGGAGCCCACCGCGATCTCAATGGGAATATTCAAATGTGGATCCAGGCTGCGCCCGGTATCTTGCAGGGTCTTTGCCGGAACCAGGAGCTTAGCCTCAACGTCCTCAGCCGCCGGCTCCCACTCCAGGGTGCGCATGGCCAAACGGAAACGGTCCGTAGCCGTCATCTCAATATCCTTGCCGTGGATATCCATGTGCACGCCAGTGAGCATGGGCAGGGTGTCATCCTTGCCGGCCGCGGCCGCAACCTGCTGGATCGCCTCTGCGAATAGCTGCGGTTGGATCGTTCCGGTGACCTCAGGCAGGACCGGCAATTGCGGGTAATCATCGAGCGGGATGAGAGGTAGCTCAAAGCGGGAGGAACCACAAGCAACCAAAGCCTTGGAATCTACCTGGGAGATCTCCACTTCCTTATTGGGCAAGGTAGCCACGATATCTGAGAGCAATTTACCGGCGACGGCGATTTGGCCGGGCTCATCCACCATGCCCGCGATGCGCACCCGGGTAGAAACCTCGTAATCAAAGCCGGTGAACTCTAAGCCGTTGTCATCAGCGGTGATGAGCATCGCGCGCAGCACGGGCTGGGTGACCTTGGAAGGCAGGCTGCGGGCAACCCACGCTACGGCGTTGGCAAGGTCATCTTTGGCAACGCGAAATGACACGGCTTCATCCATGGTGCGAAGAGCTCCTCTTAGGCGGGGTAGGAATGTGTAACTTTCAAAAGCTGGCTTCCAACTTACCGCATCCGGTGAACCTTGTAATTTTCCCTCCGCCCGTCCGAGCCAGCGCCGCGTGCTCGGGACCGGGCACAATTTCACACATCCCCTTTCTACTTACAAGATCAGAGAAATAATTTAGTAGTAGTAATAAGCGCTGTGGGATCTGTGATCAACGGGGTAAATGACAAGTTCAGCGCGGCGATCCGGGGTGTGCCAATTCTTGTGATCTTGCTGTGATCAACTGGCCCGGAGTGTGGATAAATATGCGGGTCATCGTTTTATCCACAGTCTTTAGTAGTTATCCACGGATCTGCACACAGTGCTGATCACAGGGGCGTCTGTGCTGGATAGGGCCTGTGGAATTTAAAACTGTGAGCAAAATCTACAAATTACATCCGTGAAATTACACAGGTGTGGATAACTCTGTGGATAGCTGTTTATATGACCCTTACTGGGACAAAAGCGCTGGTAGATGGATGTGGAAGGTGGGGGCATCGGCAAGCGCACCGCCTGCTTACAAAAATGGCGCCTTCCTGTTATTCAAGGAAGACGCCACCGGGTGGTTGTGTTTTTCTCTAGCCGCGACCGCGATTCTTGATGCGCTGGGTCAGGGACTGAATCTCGTCGTAGGTATTGCGCTTTTCCGTCATCTCTTTGCGGATCTTGCGATCGGCATAGATCACCGTGGTGTGGTCCTTGCCGCCGAATTGCTCGCCAATCTTGGGCAGCGAAAGCTCGGTCAATTCGCGGCAGAGGTACATGGCCAGCTGGCGGGCGTGGGCCACCGCGCGCTTCTTGCCGGCACCGCGCAGGGTTTCAACATCAATATCGAAGTATTCCGCGGTGACTTCCATGATGGAGGCTGCGGTAATTTGCCGATCAGCAGAATCCGGCGCAAGATCGCGCAACGCAATTTCTGCCATTTCCACGTTGATCGGCTCATTGACTAAGGACGAGTAGGCGGATACGCGAATGAGCGCGCCCTCAAGCTCGCGGATGGAGGATTCGAAGCGCGAGGCAATGAGTTCCAGGACGGAACGATCCACTTCAGTGCCATCGGCGGCGGCCTTCTTCATCAAAATGGCAATGCGGGTTTCCAGATCGGGCGGTTGAATATCCGTAATCAACCCACCCTCAAAGCGGGTGCGCAGGCGATCCTCCAGCGTGGTGAGCTGTTTTGGTGGGCGGTCCGAGGACAAAATGATCTGTTTATTGGCCTGGTGCAGCGCATTGAAGGTGTGGAAGAACTCCTCCTGCGTGGATTCCTTGCCCTCTAAGAACTGGATATCATCCACCATCAAAATATCGAGGTTGCGGTAGCGCCGCTTGAAGGATTCCTGGCGGTCATCGCGCAAGGAATTAATATAATCATTCGTAAATTCTTCCGAGGACACGTATTTCACACGCAGCCCTGGGTGCAGCACCTGTGCGTAGTTGCCGGCGGCATGCAAAAGGTGCGTTTTACCCAGACCAGAACCACCCCAAATAAACAATGGGTTATAGGCGCGGGCGGGATTTTCCGCCACCGCCACCGCCGCGCCATTGGCAAAACGATTCGATGAACCGATGACGAAGCTTTCAAAAGTGTGCTTCGGGTTCAGCGAGGTCTCCCGATTGGGATCGTGCGCCGGGGCCTCCCGCGGAATGCGCGCGGCATTCGCAGATCCGCCGAACTCTGGTTGCTGGCGGTTATAGTCCTGCTGGCCGGTGTAGTGCTCCGCCAATTCATCCAGGCTTGCCGGGGCATGGCTGGACCGCCAATTAGGCGGGGTCTGACCTGCGGTGGGGTTGTGGTTTCCGCGGGCTGCCGACGCATCCGTTTGCTGGGGGCGAGAGACGTAATTTTGCGCGGAAGAAGAATCATTCTGCGCCGGCGGCATGTATTGTGCCTGCGGGTTGGGCTGGGAGGAAGGAGCCTGCGTGCTTGCCGATGCCCCTCCTGGTGCCGGTTGCGAATTCGACGGGTTGGCAGGTGGTTGTGGCTCCTGCGGGGTAGCTAAGGTAACGGCGAAGGAACACGGGCGGCCGAGGTGGCGGGTAAGGGCCTTGGAGATGTATCCGCCGAGCTCATTTTCTACAACTTCTTTGGCGTTGACATTTTCCGCTGCGACAAGCGTGTAGCCTTCCACCATCATGATCGGGCGAACCAACTGCAGGTAAAGGCGTTGTGTATGCGAAAAGCTCGGGACCTCAGAGTTGGGTTGCTCGGATTGCGCGAGCAGATCATCGACGATCGCGCGCCAGACAGCTTCTAGGTTCGCTTGTGGTTCAGTCACAACGGGCTACCTTCAATAATTCTCTCGGGGACGGGTGGACAGTAAATAACAAATTCCACGGTGGATTCCACCGCGGTTTTCACAGTGGTTTTTATCGAGTCACCTCGATCTCCACAGAGTTATCCACAGGTGTGGAAGAAATAGTTATTCACAGCTTAGTGCATGGCTGTGGATAACTTGTGATAGACCACTTTATAGCTTTGTACTGCGGAAATACTAAAACTCTCAAGTGGTTATTTAGAGTTATCCACAACGGTTTGCTAGCTGTGGAATTCGATTACTTAGTTCTACCGCCGCGAAGGCGGGTGTGTCTAACGGAAGATTTATACTTAAAATGCAAGCGGCTATGGACCATCGCGACGCGCTGGATTAGCCGCAGGATGAGCGCCAAAACTGGCCTTCTAGCTGCAGGAAAAAACACTTATGTAATTTCGGGTGTACCCGAGTGTCGATTTGTTTCCAGCGGTTTAAATCACGTAATCTGGCATGGTCTATTGCAACAGAGAGTTGCGCGTGAACAGGACAGCGTCACTTCGCATTGGCAGGGCTTACCAGAGCTCGCCGAGCGTTTGGATAACAGTGACGCGTCAGGTTCATGGAATCCATTCATCAGTGGATGTGCTGCCGTTTTGTGGCGGCAGTATGTCCACGTACAACTTCAAGGAGAATTGACGTGGCAAAGGGTAAGCGCACGTTCCAGCCGAACAACCGTCGCCGTGCACGTAAGCACGGTTTCCGTACTCGCATGAGCACCCGCTCCGGTCGTGCAATCGTGGCCGCTCGCCGCAAGAAGGGCCGCGCAAAGCTGTCCGCATAAGTCATGCTGCCAGCCCAACACAAGCTCACATCGCCGCCGCAATTTCGGCGGACGATGAAGGGCAGTCGCCGGCAGGGCACTCGCACCGTCGTCGTGCATGCGCGCGATACTATGAGTGCGAATTCCAATGGCACCATGGGCAATCCGGCCGAGATCGCGGCCACTGGGCCGCGATTCGGCCTCATTGTTTCTAAAGCCGTCGGGAATGCAGTGGTACGCCACCGCACCTCCCGGCGGCTTCGCCATGTGTGCATGACGCTCATCCCCAAGCTCCCCGCGGGCGTGGATGTTGTGATTCGTGCGCTACCTGCAAGCGCGAGCGCTACCAGTGAGCAATTAGAAAAAGATATTACTAAGGCGCTGCGCAAGCAATGGGATATCTAAATACCCGTGGGGAAGAAATTCCTGCAGCCTCCGGACTGGCCGCACCGCTGGTTAAAGCGGTTCGTTTCTACCAAAAACATGTCTCGGGCCTTAAGATGGTATCAACCTGTCGGTTCGAACCGACATGCAGTGCTTATGCCTTAGAGGCGTTGTCCAGACACGGCGCGTTTAAAGGTACGGCGATGGCAATGGCTAGGGTGTGCAAATGTGGGCCCTGGCATCCGGGCGGATTCGATCCAGTCCCGGTACCGGTCACCAACAACAACTGAGGATTAAACACTCGTGCTTAATTTCATTTACTGGCCAATTTCGGCCGTTTTATGGTTCTGGCACTGGCTGCTATCCCTCGTAATGGATCCCGCCTGGGGCATTACGTGGATTTTGGCCATCGTGCTGCTGACCTGGACGCTGAAGGCGCTCATGGTCAAGCCCACCGTGAGCCAGATTCGCTCTTCGCGCAAGATGCAGGAAATCCAGCCCAAGGTGCAGGAAATCCGCGCGAAGTACGGCAACGATCAGGCTCGAGCCGCGCAGGAAATGCAGAAGGTCTATAAGGAATCTGGCGTTCGCCCGATGGCCGGCTGCCTTCCGGTCTTGGTGCAGATTCCAATGTTCATTGGTCTTTTCCACGTGCTGCGCTCGTTCGACCGCACGGTTGCTGTAGCCGGCGGCATTGGACACCCCAGCGGCGAACCGATGTCCATTGAGGCCAACGCCAATACCGCGAACTACATCTTTAAACCGGAGCTCGTCCAGCAGTTCTTGGATGCCAAGATCTTTGGCGTTCCGCTGGTTACGAACCTGCGCCTGAACTCGCCCCTGGTGGAAGGCGTTACCACTACCACCCAGGCGGCGTTCATCATTGTGCCGATGATTGCCGTCATTGTGGTGCTGATGCACTTTAACGCGCGCATGAGCCTGAACCGCCAAGAAAAGCGCCGCGCCCAGGGCAAGACCTCGGCTCCGCAGGGTCAGAATGCAGAAATGATGCAGCAGCAGATGGCCATGATGTCCAAGATGATGCTGTGGGTCATGCCCGCAATGCTGATCTTCTCCGGCTTCATCTGGCCCATCGGTTTGCTGTTCTACATGCTGTCCAACACCGTGTGGACCTTCTTCCAGACCCGCATCATCTACGGCAAGATGGACCGCGAAGAAGAAGAGGAAGAGGCCGCTAAGATTGAGGCTAAGCGCACTACCGCTCCAAAGCCTGGCGCTCGTAAGAAAGACAACCGCACGAAGAAACAGCGGAAGAACGACAACTAAACAGCTACTGAGGAGATTCTCATAGTGTCCGAGATGGACCCGTCTGCAGTATTTGGCTCTCGCCTGCCGCTTGCGCAGGAATACCACGATTCGCTCGCTACAGACGGGTCCACTCGTGGTTTTATCGGCCCGCGCGAGGTACCGCGCCTATGGGAGCGCCACATCTTAAACTGCGCAGTTATTGAACAAGTCATTCCGGAAGGCGCCACGGTTATCGATGTCGGCTCTGGCGCCGGATTGCCCGGCATTCCGCTGGCCATCGCTCGCCCAGACCTGCACATCACGCTCATTGAGCCGCTTTTGAAGCGCTATAACTACCTCAACGAGGTAACCGAAAAGCTGGGGTTAGATAATGTCACCGTGCTGCGCGGGCGCGCCGAAGAAGGTCCCATTAAAAAGGCAGTGGCCGGCGCGGACGTCGTGACCTCCCGCGCAGTAGCTCCCCTGGGAAAACTGGCAAAGTGGTCGCTTCCCCTAGTGCGCAAAGGCGGGGAAATGATTGCGCTGAAAGGTTCTTCTGTACACGAAGAGTTGGAGCGCGATGCCGCAGATATTAAGAAGGCCGGCGGCGGAAAGGCCGAGGTCACGACCGTTCACGGAACCACGATTATCCGTGTCCCGCGCGTGAACTAAAGTAGACGGCATGACTAATCCGCGCCTTATCACCATTGCTAACCAGAAGGGCGGCGTAGGTAAAACCACCTCCGCCGCCAACTTGGCCGCAGCCCTTGCTACTGAAGGCAAGAAGGTATTGGTCATTGACCTTGACCCCCAGGGAAACGCATCGACCGCCATGGGCGCGGAACATAGCTCAGGAACCGATTCCAGCTATGAATTGCTCTTGGGCGATTGCACTGCGGAAAAGGCTATGCAGGCTTCCCCGCATAATTCCAACCTTTATTGCATCCCCGCGACCATCGATCTTGCCGGCGCGGAAATTGAGATGGTGTCCCTCGTCCGCCGCGAATTTCGGCTTTACGATGCCCTCCATAACGGGTTCCTAGAAGAACACGGCTTTGAATACGTCTTTATTGATTGCCCGCCATCTTTGGGTTTGCTGACAATCAATGCCATGACATGTGCAGAAGAAGTCATCATCCCTATCCAGTGTGAGTACTACGCACTGGAGGGCGTGGGCCAGTTACTGGGCAATATCACGATGATTCGCGAACACCTCAATGAAGATCTGCATATCTCTGCGGTGCTCCTTACCATGTATGATGCACGTACACGTTTGGCCGAGGATGTGGCCGATAACGTCCGCGAGCAATTTGGCGCCGTTGTCATGGGCAACGTCATCCCGCGTTCAGTGCGCGTCTCAGAGGCGCCTGGTTACGGGACTACGGTCATTGATTACGCCCCTTCGTCCACCGGCGCACGGGCGTACCTCGCTGCGGCTCGCGAGCTCAACAGGCGCGGTGATTATCGCCCGCATCCCACCACGGGAGCGATTGGCGTGAGCCCCGAAATTTATGCGGAATTGGAAGGATAGGATTTCATGGCAGAACAAAAGCAAGGTGGCCTAGGCAAAGGCCTAGCCGCTCTCATCCCGTCCGGCCCCGACGCACCCACCCGCAAACCACGGCTGGGTGATTCCGCCGCAGATATTATCCTGGGAAATTCCACGGGAAGTAATGAGCGCAAGGCGCGCGGCGAGAAGCGCGTAAAGGGCGCTCCCACCATCCAACAGGGCTCTGGGTCCAAGTCCTCCAAGAAGCGGCAAGCTACGCCTGCAGCAATCGGTGCGACTTACCGCGAGATTTCCGTGGGGGACATCGTCCCCAACCCCAAACAGCCGCGCACCGTTTTTGATGAGGATGAGCTCAGCGAGCTGGTTCACTCCATCCGCGAGTTCGGCCTCCTACAGCCGGTCGTGGTCCGCCCCTCCGAGGAAGGCGGATTCGAGCTCATCATGGGTGAGCGTCGTTGGCGCGCCTCCTCCAAGGCTGGCTTGGCCACTATCCCGGCCATCGTGCGCGACACCAAAGACGACAATCTGCTGCGCGATGCCCTGCTGGAAAACATCCACCGCGTTCAGCTCAACCCTTTGGAAGAGGCACACGCTTATCAGCAGCTTCTAGAAGAGTTTGAAGTAACCCAGAACGAATTAGCGGACCGCATTGGCCGTTCGCGCCCGCAGGTGACCAATATGCTCCGCCTGCTACGGTTGCCGGTGGATGTGCAGAAGCGAGTTGCCGCAGGCACCCTCTCGGCCGGTCACGCGCGCGCTATCTTGGGCCTCGACGATAAGGAAGCGATGGACTACATCGCGGACCGGGTAATTTCGGAGGGCTTGTCCGTGCGTGCCACCGAGGAAGCCGTGACGCTATATAAGCGCGACGGGAAACCCGCAGAGAATAAGAAGAAGTCCCAAGTACCACAGCCGCAATTTTTCACCGACTCGGCCGAGCGCCTCTCGGATCGCTTCGATACTAAGGTCACCGTGACCATGGGCAAGCGCAAGGGCAAAATGGTCGTAGAGTTCGGCGACCAAGAAGATTTCGAGCGCATCATGGCGCTGATGGAGCGGGATAAATAACCTGCTCCTGTGGCAGGTTCCCCAGCTGCCTGCCACATTCGCAAAGTTAGTGCCCTCCTCTTTAGAGCGAGGGCACTATTTTTTAGAAAAGATGAAGTGGCCCTTGGCTTGTTCTTCCTCATGTTCGGCGCCCAGCGGAATGCCCTTGCGCTCGCGCAGGAGTAGGGCTGCAATAAATCCGACGATGCTTGCGGAGACAAGATATACGGATACCGCAAAGGTCGTGCCCGTTGCTTCTACCAACGAGGCCGCGATCATCGGGGCGAAGGCACCGCCGAGAACGGAGCCGATGGCATAGGTAATCGATACGCCCGAAGCGCGAATGGATGCTGGGAAAAGCTCTGTATACATGGCAGATTGCGCACCATAGGTTAAGCCGAGCCCAACCGTCAGGAAGATGAGGGCGGAATAAAGCAATCCCAGGGACGCCGTATTAACCAGCGGGAAAAGGGCCGCAGCGCCGATCGCTTGAATGACAAATCCGACGAGATACGTCGTGCGGCGCCCGATATAATCCGATAACCAGCCAGCGAAAAGCGTAAAGATGAGCCACGTGAAGGCCGATAGCGTGACGGCATTGAGGACATCGCCACGCGCGAGCGAGACCGGACCCTCGGGGTTGGTGGCGTAATTTTGGATATAGCCACCGGTGGTCATATAGCCCACGGTGCCGTTACCTGCAAAAACTAGGGCCGCGACGAGGACAAGCGGAAAATAGCGCTTGAACAAGATACCAATGGGGTTTGCCGCCTCGCGTTTCTTATTATCTGAGATCTCTTGAAAGACCGGTGACTCATCCACGCCGATGCGGATGGCATAGCCAATGATGACTAGGACGAAGGAAAGCAAGAACGGCACGCGCCAACCCCATTCAAGGAAGGCATCCCCTGGGGCGATGATATTCATGATGGAAAGCACGCCAGAGGACATCAGCAGGCCGATGGGGACTCCGATCTGTGGCCCAGCGCCAAAGAGGCCGCGCTTATCGTTGGGAGCGTGTTCAACTGCAAGCAGTACCGCGGAACCCCATTCTCCCCCGGCAGAGATGCCTTGAATGATGCGGAGGAAAATCAACAGGATGGGAGCCCATACTCCCGCCGTATCGTAGGTAGGCAGGAGGCCAATTAAAGTGGTGGCCCCACCCATGGCAAAAAGGGTGACCATGAGGACGAGGCGGCGGCCAAGACGGTCACCAAAATGGCCCGCTAGGAAGGCGCCAAGTGGGCGAAAAAGGAAGGATAGGCCCACGGAGGCGAAGGAGACGATGCTGGCTACCCCACCTTCTAAGGGGCCGAACATTACCTGGTTAAAAACTAGGCCGGCGACGGCGGCATAGAGAAAGTAGTCGTACCATTCAATCGCGGTTCCGATTGTGGTGGCAGCTACTACGCGGCGCGTTTCTTTTCTGGAAATTGGGGCGGAGGTTGAGCTGCCCATTATAGGAATCCATTCAATTAGTAGATATCAATAGCTTGGACTGATACTAATCGAATGAATTCTATTGGTGCAAGATAACGCAGTTAATCTTGCGCAGCGGCCAGTGATTAAGTCCGCTCTGTGCGCTCCAGCTTGTGCAGGCTAAGCCTGCTCCGCTTGAAGAAGCTCGGAGAATTTGTAGGTACCGGTAATGGCGGTGTCCTGCTCCATGAGGTACATGCGCTTGACGGCGATAACGATTGCTTCTGCAATATCGTCACGGCGCTTCGGGTTGGTAAGAATTTTGACGTCCTCAGGATTGGTGAGGTAACCCAAAAAGATCTGAACAACCGGCATCTGCGTCAGGCGCAAAAGATCCCAGGTGCGGCCGTGGTTAGAACAGTCCTGCAGATCGGTGCGCGCCACGATTTCACGCTGGATGAAGCCGGAAAGGGTTTCACCAATGAGTGAGGAGTTTCCGGATTCGGAACCAAAGTAGAACGTGGCTACGCCGTGGGCCTTCTCGTTGGGATAAGAATCGCACGCCAAAGAGATGACCATATCGGCATCAAAGGCATTGGCTAGCTCGGCACGGGATTGCACGTCCGCATCATCGGTGCGGGGGCGCGAAATAATGGTTTCCATGCCGGCGGCGATCATTCGGCCTTCGATGCGTTGGGTGAGATCCCAGAGGATTTCTTGCTCAGAAATATCACCAAAACGGCCCTTGACCGTGAAGCCGGAGTCCCGGCCACTTAGTGCAGGGTCAATGACCACGCGCTTGCCCGCTAGCTTTGGCCCGGCATTGCGCACACGCTCGCGCTCCAAAATATTGTGCGCCGAACCGCCGGTGATGCGGCGGCCAAGCAAGCTGAGTGCGCGAATGGTAGCCGGTCCACACACGCCATCTTCCTGCAGCCCGCAATTGTGCTGGTATTCGGTTAAGGCAGCGTGGGTATTGCGGCCAAAATGACCATCGACGCGATCCTGATAGAAACCGAGCTCTTGCAGTTGTTGCTGCAATTGCGAAATGTCATCGCCCACCAATGGATTGGTGGGTTCATAGCTCAATACGCGGCTGCCCAGGGTATAAGAGGCTTGGCGCAATTCGCGCAGGGTCAGATCGTCGATCTCTCCCGTTGGGAGGATGCCGCGCGATTGCTGGAATGCCTTGAGCACTTCAGCGAGATCGGCATCAAAGGTCTTATCAGTCTCGGAGTACTTCTGCTTTTTCCAGGCAGATAGTTCGCCCGTGAAATCTGATAAGAGGCCAAGGCGAGCCAAGGTGGCGCGAGCTTCAGCTACGCGCACACTTGAATCACCAACCCGAAGAACGCGATTCACGCCTTTCACCCCTTCCACGGCCTAGGACTTTAGGCCGCATGGCAGATTTCCTACTCGGTAACTTTAGTAACAAGAGTAACAGCTATAGCTGCTTTTTCACTTGCGCCACGATGTCATCTTTAGAACGCAGGCCCACAAACTCGTCGACCTTTTCGCCATTGTTGAAAATCAATACATTTGGAATGGACATGATTTGGAACATGGCGCCGAGGTTTCGTTCTTCATCGACGTTGACCTGGGCGATGGTGACTTCACCGTCGAGCTCATCTGCTACCTCTTCCAAGATCGGAGACAGCTTCTTGCATGGCCCGCACCATTCCGCCCAGAAGTCCACGACGACGGGTTTATCCGCCTCGATGACATCAGAACGGAATGTTTCAGTGGTTACCTTTTTGACGTTACTCATACTGAATCTAACGGTTTGCAGCCAAGAATTGTTCCGCATCCATGGCAGCGCGGCAGCCGGAACCTGCAGCGGTGATGGCCTGCTGATAATGGTCATCTACCAAGTCACCGCAAGCGAAAACGCCAGGCAGAGAGGTCTTAGTAGAGGGCTGATCAACCTCAACGTAACCATTGTCATTGAGCTTGACCTGGCCGTTGAGGAAGGACGAACGCGGATCGTGGCCAATGGCAACGAACATGGCAGTCACGTCCAAGGTGGAGGTTTCCCCAGTCTCAACGTCCTTGAGCTCTAGGCCACCGACCTTGCCGTCATCTTCAAGCACGCGCTCGACAACCTTATTGGTTTCCCACTTAATCTGCTCGTTGTCCTGGGCACGGTCCAACATGATCTTGGAGGCGCGGAAGTTTTCGGAGCGGTTGACAATGGTGACAGACTCCGCGAACTTGGTCAGGAAGGTAGCTTCCTCCATAGCGGAATCGCCGCCGCCAATGACGGCGATATTGTGGCCCTTGAAGAAGAAGCCATCGCACGTAGCGCAGGTAGAAACACCGCGGCCGGAGAGCTCTTCTTCGCCGGGAATACCAAGGTGGCGCGGTGCGGCGCCGGTGGCGAGGATTACCGTGCGGGCTTCAAAAACCTCGTCACCTACGTGGAGCTTTTTAATATCGCCCTCCAACTCGACGGAGTCGACGACTTCCATGCGCAGATCCGCACCAAAGCGGATTGATTGTGCGCGCATTTCTTCCATGAGCTCTGGGCCCATGATGCCCTTTTGGAAGCCTGGGTAGTTCTCCACCTCGGTGGTGTTCATTAATTCGCCACCGTATTCAAATCCCTCGAATACAATGGGGCTGAGTTCAGCACGAGCGGCATAAAGCGCGGCGGTATAACCGGCAGGTCCGGAACCTACGATGGCAACATCGTGGACGGTCATTGCTAACTCCCTAAAATCACAGTGTCATTTTGCGTAACGTCAAGAGTCTACCCGCCAGATTGCGAATCGTTCATATTGCAAAGGCTAGCGGCTGCGAAATTGATGCAAGAATGATGCGATATCGAGATGTAGCGCAGCACCTAAGTTTTCTGACCTGGGCCGCGCAACTAGCCGATGGCTTCGCGCAGTACCTCCCGGGCGCGTGCCCGGCGAGATTTAACGGTCCCAGGCTTTACGCCCTGGGCGGTGGCGACCTCGTTGACGCGAAATCCGGCGACATCGGTAAGCATGAGTGCTTCGCGCTGATCTTGCCTTAAAAGTTCCATGGCCTCGCGGACGACGAGTTGTTCCGCCAGATTTTCGGATGGGTTGTGTGCCAGCAGCGGATTGCGATCATCGGCAAAATCATCGCTATCGAGCGAGGCGTTTTCCCTATTAGCCCGGTGATTTAAATAGTCGTAGCCGGTGTTTTTCACCAGGCGGTGTAGCCACGTGCTTAAGGCCGATTCCCGCCGGTAGTTATGCAGATTGCAGCTAGCGCGCAGGAAGGCTTCTTGCACGACATCCTGCGCATCGTATTCATTCCTTGTATACCGCCGCGCCACGGTGGTCAGCCGCTTGCGGTGGCGTTCCACGATGGCGGAAAAGGCTTTATTATCCCCCTCGATAAAAGCATCAACTAATTCTTCGTCGCTGTGGTCAGGACTTAATGGCATCTGTAGATTCCCCCCGGATCAACAAGTGTTAAAGCAATTGTGACCCGAGGAGAACGCCGGCGCTAACCGGCGGCGGTACAGTTTATTGACCTTCTATTGTTGGGCGCGCACACGCAGGGTGCGGCGCAGGTGGTCGCGGCACTCCAGAAGCACGCGACGCAGCGCACCCGGCAGATCCTTGTGCAGGAGATCCGTGGTAGCGGACTCCGCCATGGAAGATTCCGGGTAGAGGCCGCGGATCAGCCGGTTGGCTATCTCTATCGGGTGGTTATCCCAGATGTCTTCGACGCGGCGGAAGAACTCTTCGGCGAAATCTTCTTGCAGCTTTGCCGAGCGTGGGGCATTGAAGCCTGCCAGCAGGGCATCGACCTCCGCATTGGAATATTCCTCTGGCGTCAGCGCGCTATCGAAGGCGGCCCGCTTGGTCTCCGGCGTGGGGAAGGCGTGGCTAGCGCCCAAGAATTCGGCGGCGCCGGTCAGCGTATTATCGCGCTGCTTTTCTGCTTTCAGCTCAGCCAGTTCGACGGCGTCGCGGGCGGCCAGGGCGCGCAGGATGGACCAGCGGATTTGCGGATCGAGGCGCAGGCCCTCCACCGTGCCAGCGAGCAGGTCACGCAGGCGCTCGGTTCCGGAGGCCTTAGGCGTTGCGGCCAGCGCGGCAATGGCGGTGCGGGCCAGAATGAGCTGCGCATCGGAGCCTGGATCCGCAGTGCCGAGCTGTTCCCACAGCGCATCGGCGAATTCGGCGCGCACCTGTTCGCGGCGGTCTTCGGCCACATAGTGCTGGATGGCAAAGTGCGCATTGCCGTAGGCGGTGGTCAGCAGCGTGGCATTGGTCTCTGCGGGCGCGTGCTTGGCGACGACCCCCACGTACTCCTCCGCAGTCCACTCCCCGTCCCTGGTGAGGTTCCACAGCGAGGTCCAGATGACCGCGCGGCTGAGCCCATCCTGGACCTCGGAGAGGTGATCTTTGATGGTGGCAAGCGAAGCATCGTCGAAACGGACCTTGGTGTAGGTGTGGTCGGCATCGTTAAGCAGCAGCAATGCCGGGGCCTTCTCCCCCGCTGCCTCATCCACGATGGTGCGGTGACCACCGGTGGGAAGGTCGATGTCGAACTCGCGGTACTTGTTCAGGCGGGCATCAAAAAGCGCCACGCTCAGGCGGTGCGGGCGGGTCGTATCCTCGGCCTCGGCGTTCACCGCGAGCTCGGTAATCTTCTCTCCCTCCGTGTGCAGCTCCGGGGTGAGGGTGTCCGGACCCCAGGTGCGCAGCCACGCCTTTGACCAGGAATCGAGGTCACGGTCAGTGTGCTTTTTCAGGGCCGTGAGCAGGTCATCGAAGGTGGCCGCGGCAAACGCATGCTCCTGGAAGTAATCCCGCGCACCCGCGTAAAAGTGATCGCGTCCCACGTAGTGCACGAGCTGCTTGAGCACCGCCGCGCCCTTGGCATAGGTAATGCCATCGAAATTCTGGCGCGCGGCATCCACGTCTGGGATCTCGGCCTTGATGGGGTGTGTGGTGGGAAGCTGATCCTGCAGGTAAGCCCAGTTTTTGCGCTGGCCGGCGAAGTTGACCCAGGCCTCTTCGTAGGCGGTGGCGTGCACGGAGGCATCGGCGCCCATGAACTCGGCAAAGGACTCCTTGAGCCAGAGGTCGTCCCACCACTGCGGGGTGACAAGATCGCCGAACCACATGTGGGACATCTCGTGCAAAATGGTATTTGCGCGAGCGGCCTTCTGGCTGCGCGTGGCCTTAGAGCGGAAGATATAGCTTTCCGTGAAGGTCACCAGGCCCGGGTTCTCCATCGCGCCGAGGTTATATTCCGGAACGAAGATGGAATCGTACTTGCCCCAAGGGTAGGCAAAGCCGAAGTTCTCGTGGAAATAGTCCATGCCCTGCGCGGTAAGCTCCAGGATTTCCTCGTCTAAATACTCAAACATGGAGGCGCGGGCAAAGGCGCGCAGCTGCGCGGAGTGACCTCCATCCGGCGAGATCCAGGTGCGCTCCTGATACTTATATGGCCCAGCCGCAAAAGAGGTGAGGTATGTAGAAAGCGGCGGGGTGGGCGCAAAACGGACCGTAGCATTGTCCCCGTGCTCCTCGCGCTCAGCCTCCGGCTGGTTGGAGAGGATCTGCCAGTCCTTCGGCGCGGTCATGGTGACGTGGAACGGCGCCTTGAGGTCCGGCTGCTCAAAGCAGGGGAAGATGCGGCGGGCATCGGAAGGCTCGAGGTGCGAGTACAGATAGGTCGCGTCATCGGCCTGGTCGTGCATGCGGTGCAAACCCTGGCCCGTGCGCGAGTAGCGCGAGGCGCCAGTGACCTCAATCGTCAGCTCCTCCCCCACCGGTAGCCCGTGGAGGCGGATAAGGCTGCCATCAAAATCGACGTCCTGCGCCTGACCGTTAACCGTTACCTGCTCTACCGATTCTCCCAAGTAGTCCACGAAAAGCTCGGGCTCGGTGGTGGTGAGCTCTATGCGGCTCGTCGCGCCGAACGTGGGGCTTTCCTTCACCTGAGATAAGTCCAGGTGCAGGTGGTATGCCCACAGGTCTACTGCTGCGGCGCGCTCCTGAAGCAGCTCGTGCTGGGTTTTATCGCGTTGTGTCGTCATAGTTAGAAACTATAGTTACCGCAGTGAGAGATTTAACGAGATATCGGATGTGAAAACGATAAATGGAGTGTTGTGCTGCCGGGCTCAGCTCTCACTTTCCCGAGATTCGATAATCGCGATAGCAGCGAAAATAAGGTATACGATCAATAGCGAAAATAAGGTATACGATCAATGCGCCAGCCGTGGCATAGCTAAACGATGCCATTGCGGAACTTGAAAGGCTCTCCCTGAGCGCAAAGCCCACAGCTGACACAATCCCGAAAGTTATCGCAATGGAATCAACGGCAAGTGGAATCGTCGCCTTATAGTGATGAATCTGCCACGCGGTGACCGCCGTTCCACAAAGCAGGCCAATAATCGCAAATGCATTGTCTTGCATGTACATAGCCCACAGAGACGAGGAGAACGCTAATATCCCCAGCGATGCGTAGGTGAGGCCCCGTGAAGTAGTGGCCTTTTTCATGGTGTTCTCCTTGCGTCTCGTCCCGGCAATCAAGATCTGCTCGATCATTCGCGTAGGCGCAGACTCACACATCAAATCCGCGTACCTAAGGGAGGTGTACACCATCATTATTGCATGCTAGGAGCAGAGGAAGGGTGAGTTTGCTCTGGTATGGGCCCGTGCCACCCTAGCGCGGGCGCAGGCTTGAAAGCCTTGGGCAGGGAATATGACTAAAGCCCGCGGCCGGGCGGCGATGAACTGGCCCCCGAAAGTTGGACTGGTTTAATTCTAGGTGATGAGGGGTTCAAGGGTCTGATTCCGATATTGCATC
>NZ_JBEHFM010000026.1:0-22822 GCF_040225675.1 Corynebacterium sp. KPL2680 | reverse complement strand
GTACTACGGTGGTCGCCAGCCTCATTCATAAGGGGCCCACCGTCAGTTACAGATACACCACGCTACTGGACGCAACCAAGTTCGAATTGATGCAGCCAGAGCGAGGCGAATTTCAGTATCAAGCGCATGGCACGCCTTTTGAAGGTGTCTCGGTCTGGATACTACACATGGGCCCATATGCAGCAGCAACGTTTATCCGGTAAAGATGATCGGACATCTTTTTACGATGATGTTGATAGCAAGATTCACCAGATCTGAAAAAGACTCCGACGAGGTCTATGGTGCCCCGCGGATTACCGCAGAACTCGCCGAGCGCTACCAGATCAGTGTGAATCGCAAGACTGTGGCCAAGCGGATGCGCCTGATGGGGCATTGAAGGGATGTCACCGCGTGCTTTTGTGCCCGTGACAACGATCCAAGCCAAGCGTAAATCTACTTTTGATGACCTGGTCAAGCGCATGTGTGATACCGGTGAGCTCAACCGGGTGTGGATGTCAGATATTATGGACCTGGCCCCTGTTTGGTGGACACCTGATATCCGGCCCAGTCGGGTTGGCAAGATTGGTAATCTGCCACCATGTCCAGGTATTCCGAACAGTTCAAACGCGATGCCGTGGCCCTCTATAAGGAACAATGAGGGCCTCTCGCTGAACTCAGCATTAGCCGAACTCGGCATCAACCGAGCTTCGCTGCATTCTTGGGTCAAAAAGTACGGCACCGGCAAACGTGCCCGCATTAAAGCCGTGCATGATAAAGCCCAAGCGGCGAATGATTCGTGAGACGGATCCGCCAGCTAGAGAAAGAAAACGCAAAACTGCGCGAAGAACGCGACATCCTGCGCAAGGCCGCGAAGTATTTTGCTTAAAGCAACTCACGGGAGTTCTGCTTCCAGTGTGGCTATGACCCCCGAACCAAGTACTCGGCTTATGCGGATGTGTAATGTGTTAAAGCTGAATCGTTCCTCGTTTTATAAGTGGGTCCAAACCCGTAAAAAGCGCAGGATAAGAGATGTATTCTGATGCCCTTATTGGTGCAAAAATCAAGGCCACTTTTGATGATGAGCACGGGCTTTATGGTGTTAAACGCATCGCCGCAAGCCTGAACGAGGACACGGCGTATGCCCCGGTCAACCACAAGAAGGTCGCACGAGTTATGAAAAGCCATGGGACTTCAATGGCTTTACAAAACGGCGTCGATGCATCACCACCAGGCGCAAACCTGGTCACCGTGTCATGCCAGATTTAGTAGGCCGTACATTCACAGCCAACGAGCCGAACCGTGTGTATGTACGCGATATTACCTACCTGCCGTGCAGGGGAGGCAAGAACATGTATGTGGCTACAGTCATTGACACCTATTCACGCAAACGTGCAGGTTATGCACTCGCAGACCACATGCGTGTCTTATTGGTCATCGATGCTCTAGCCCACGCACACGGTGTGCGTGGCAGTCTTGATGAGGCCATTTTTCATTCCGATCACGGCAGCGTGTACACCTCACAGGCCTTTAGGAACTATTGCTCGTCGTTGGGTGTGCGCCAGTCCATGACAGCGGTAGGAACTAGTGCTGATAGAAGCCCTGGCAGAGTCGTTTAACGCTACTTGAAAGCGGGAAGTGCTGCGTGATCGGAAGGTCTTTGACAATCCGATCTCCTGCCGTCAGGAAGGAGCGTGTCAAGTTGTTTGTGTGTGTGGGGTTGGATTATAGGTATTTGTCGAAGCAGTCGGGGAAGGCTACGGCCAGGTTCCAGATACACCACACTAATGGACGCAACCGGGGCACTTCACTTCTTCCGTCTCTCGATGAGTAAAGATCCCATTACAGATACAGCAAAAGCATAAACCGTGACAGCAATGAGCTCACCGATTGAAGAGGCTTGGGAACCGTCCTTGACTATTAGTGCCAGAATAATAAGAGCTGGAATGGCCCAAAATACCGCCACAGTAGCAGCGATACGTGATCGTCCCGGTTCCTCAGGCGTGCGAATAGCTGCTAACCCCGCACAGATTGAAAAACCTAGCACGAATAGCACAAAAATTGGCCAGCTATGCATATACGGTAGTCCTTTTTATTTCTTGCGAACGTGGTCCAAGTAGAACTTAACTGTAGCGTTCATAATTTTCTGCTTCACACTTGTGGGGACTAAGCTCCAAGCACCTTTACCGATCGTGCCACCTGCACAGCTAAAGATAGCGTTTTTGACATAGTCGCCGCCACCTTCCCCACGATTCACAAGGTCCACCAAAAGAGAAGTCGGAATACTGGATAAAGCACCAGACGCACACCAGGCAACCGCTGAAATGGCTACGCCAGCGATCACCGGAAGAGCGCGTTCCCCATTATTTGCGTCTACCTGCGCCCTATTAAATTCTTTAATCGCTTCGGAGCCGAGGTAGTCATGAATCTCCTCGATCTGCTCTTGCGTTGGAGCGGGACCGGTCGTAGTGTATTCCGTTTGACTTTCCATAAAAGCACTCTTCGACAATGGTGCTGCCTGTGCAACAGTCATTAAAGTTGTAGGCAAAGAGAGCGCCAGACAAAACGCGGCCGCACGAGTTTTCAAACGCGACATCGTACTCCCAAAAAATTGACTTCAGATACGCGCATAAATATACAGCTCGAAGCAGATAATGCAACAGGGAGACTGAAGTGTCCCAGCTTTTGTTCCGTTTGAGTGGCTGGGAAAACTGGGACACTTTACTTATCGATGCATACCCCCTCCTGACCGGTTGCGCTCATGGAATTTGCTCACCTGCAAGAGGCCGATCGTGGTTACTACCGCCGGAAAAACATCAGCCCCACACAAAAACCCACTTCCCCTTGTACTACTAAATCCGAGGTAGCCACAGCGGCAAGACGCACAAAAGCGGCCCTTTCCTCCTTATCTTTTTGAGGTAAAGGGCCGCTTTGGTGTGGTGCGTTTAGCGCAACGTCACCTGGCGGGACTTGATGTTTTCTAGCTGCTTGCGCTCTTCTGCGTTCAATTGCGCGTCATTGGAGATTTCTTCTTCCAAGGCCTTATCTACGCCCGCGAGCTTGTCCTCATAAGAAGAGTAATCAACCTCGGGCTGCACGTCAAAGACGGGAGCGATGAGTCCGTGGGTGCGGAAGACTCCGGCGAACTTGGTGTCCTCGCCCAGGTTCAGCTCGCCGCGCGCGGCGACTCGCGCCAGGGCGTTGAGGAATGCGGCCTCATCGTCGTTCGGGCGCACCCAGCGCACGTGCGCTTTGCCGCCGCCGGCATTGGCCCAAAAGGCGGTACCGGTAATGTCCTTGCCCACCTGGTGGGATTCGATGACCGAGTCATTGGCGGCGCGCATGGACTGCGATACCTCAGGGGTGACCTGCGCGCCTTCCGGAATCCACCAGCTGAAGTCCTGGTGAACTTCGATGTCGAGGGTGGTTGCGGCATCGATAAGCTCACTAAGCTCTGGCTGCGAACCATCGGCCGCGGTCGATTCCAAGGTAGAGCCTGGCTCGTTGTTCTTTACCCAGTTCAGGGCGAAGGCCAGATCCCGGCCGGGGTTATGAGTGTGGGACTGCACCTGCAGTGCCACAAAAGCATCGCCGCCGAATTCCTCATCGCGGATCAGCGCCGCGGTGGCGCCCGGGAGGACGGTAGAGACGTAGACGTTCCTATCGCAGCCCTTCACGTCGAGCTTCGCAAAAGCGGAGGGCACGAACTCTTGCATGGCAACGAGGGAAGCCTCCGCCGCAAGGCCGCTATAGGGGCGTGGGTCCTTTTCTAGGGCGGCGCGCTCTTTGGCGCGGGCAGCAAGCTTCGCCTGACGGCGGGACATGCCCTCAGGCAGGTCTTCTTGTTTCTTTTTCTTCTTGGCCATGCCTCCAAGATACCTGCTTTCTACAGCTCAATAGCGCGCAGGGCCACCTCCGGCTGATTGGTGGCAAGCATGTCCACGCCATTGGACCAGGCCCACTTCATGTCCTCCGGCTTATCAACGGTCCACATATACGTGGGCAAACCCTGCGCACCGATAATGGCCGCCTGCATCTTGGCGCGCAGCAGGGAAACCCCCAGGGCGCTCGGCCGCGACCACATGAAATCCGAGCGATTGAAATGGCGTTCCCAATCTCGGCGCAGGTAAATGCGGTCAATATGCGGTGCCAAAATTTTCATGCGCCGGATGGCCTTATGGGAAAAGGAAATAACGTGAAGGCGCGGATCCTCATCAAGCCCGGCGGCGCGCAGTCGTTCCATGACCCGCTTTTCCAAGGCGCTACCTTGCCCAGAGGGGTGCTTGGTTTCAATATAAAGGTGGTGAGGCTTGTCCTCCAGCATGGCCAAGAGGTCATCGAGAAGCATCATGCGCTGCCCCTTGCCGATGTCGACCTCGCTCAGCTCCCGCCAGTCCATCGCCGAAACTCGCCCGGCGCGCCCCGTCGTTCGCTCCAAGGTGGGATCGTGCTGGACTACCACCTTGCCGTCGCGGCTTAACCGCACATCGCACTCCACGCCATGGATAGGAAGCTCCATGGCCTTTTCAAAAGCTAAGGAGGATAGCTCCGGGTATTTTCCGGAATATCCCCTATGCGCGACGATGTGCACTAGCCAAAGAACTTTTCTTTGATGTCATTGAGCGTCTTTGCAGAAGCGTCGAAGCGCTCCTTTTCGTGCTCGTTGAGCTGCAGTTCTACTGGGCGCACGATGCCGGTGCGGTTCACGATGGCCGCGGTGCCGATGTAGAGGTCCTCCACGCCGTACTCGCCCTGCAGGTAAGCAGAGACGGGAAGCGCCACGTCCTGGTTCTGGATGATCGCGGCGGTAATGCGTGCAAGCCCCATGCCGATGCCGTAGGAGGTCGAGCCCTTTGCATCGATAATGGAGTAGGCGGCGTCGCGGGTTTCTTCAAAGATCTTTTCAATGCGCTCGGCGTATTCCGGATCCTTTTCCAGCTTCTGCGAAAGCGGCACACCGGCAACATTCGCGGTGGAGACGGCCGGTAGCTCAGAATCGCCGTGCTCACCAATGATGTAAGCGTGTACGGACTTCGGTGCCACGCCTTCCAATTCACCCAGCATGTAGCGGAAGCGCGCGGAGTCCAGAATCGTACCGGAGCCGATGACCCGCTTGTGGTCAAAGCCGGAGGCCTTCCATACCGCGTAGGTCAGGATATCGACCGGGTTGGAGGCGACTAGGAAGATGCCGTCGAAGTCATTAGCAATGACATCCGCGACGATGCTGTTCATGATCTTGACGTTCTTATCCACCAGGTCAAGGCGGGTTTCACTGGGCTTTTGGGCAGCGCCGGCACAGATGACGACCATGTCAGCGTCCGCGCAATCCGCGTAGGTGCCCTTGGTGACGCGGGTGCGCTGTGGCGACCAGACTACGCCGTGGTTGAGGTCCATGACATTGCCTTCCAGCTTCCGCTCATCGATGTCGATGATGGCCAGGTGGTCGACGATGCTCTGGTTGACCAGTGCGTAGGCGTAAGCGACTCCCACGTCACCCGCGCCAATGAGAACGACTTTATTTCCTACATGCTTTGCCATAACCCCATTGTGCAACGCTTAGCGGGGTTTTGCATGCGGATTGTTTCACACTGCGCAACGGAACATGTTCTGGGATAATGGGCAACCATGAAACGCGCCTTCAGCCGCGCTGCACTAATTTCTCTTGGCGTAGTCGCGGATCTCACGCCCGTCGTCCGCATGACCAGCCGACAAACGTTGCCGCCTCATATGTCGGCCGGGATTTTAGGCGCAGAGCTGGCCACGTGGGCCGCGGTATCCCCGTCCCTGCTGCCCCGCCCGTGGTGGGTAACGGCGGCAAATGTATCTATCGGGCAGGCCATCGGGCACCTCGGGGCGGCCTCGACGAGCTTTGTGCTCAACCGGCTGGGCAAACGCCCGCAAGACCGTTTGGGCCCGCAACACCGCCAAATCTTGCACTTAGCTATTGGCGCCGGCACCGCCTTCAACGCGGCGCTCTCGCTGCGCAACCAGGAAAAGCAGGCGGGTCTGGTCAATAAGCAATTGGTTCGCGGTCCGGCTACCGCGGCCATCGGCCTAGCCGCCGGCACCGCCGGATACGGCGCCCTGCTCTTGGTAGGCGAGGCCGCACAACTAACCGTGACCAAGTTATCGCGTCAATTGGGTCGCTGGGTTCCAGCACTCGTGGCCTGGCCGGTCGTCACCGCAGGTCTAACCTTGGCCGCGGTGAGGCTATCGGACCGCGTGGTATTCCGTCGCTGGATCCGTTCGCTCTCCCACAAGGCACAGCGCTTAAACAAGCAAATCTTTCCCGGTACGTCGATGCCCTGGGAGCCGGAGCGCTCCGGCAGCCCATGGTCACTTGAACCTTGGTCCGCGCTGGGGCAACAAGGGCGGCGTTTTGTCTCTAACGGTCCGCGCGCCCGCGATATTCGCACCGTCACCGGCGCTCCCGCCAAAGAACCCATCCGCATTTATGCCGGCTATATCCCAGGGCGCTCCTTTGCCCAAGCGGCGAAGAAGGTGCGCTCAGAATTGCAGCGCACCGGTGCGCTGCGCCGGGATACCATCGTCATTCAGATGCCCGCGGGATCCGGGTGGATTAATAACTGGGGCGCGAGCTCCTATGAGTTTTTGACCGCCGGTGATTGCGTCACCGTCACCATGCAGTATTCCTACCTGCCCTCGGTTTTTGCCTACCTCGTGGATAAAAACGCGCCCAAGCGCGCCGCGGCCGAGCTCATTTCCGTGGTGCAAGAAGAAATTGACAAGCTCCCAGAAGAAGACCGCCCGCGTCTCTACCTTGCGGGAGAATCCCTGGGCGCCTACGCCATTATGGAAAACTTCCAGAACAAGGAAGAACTTCTCGCCGCCTGCAGCGGCGCGGTCTTTTCTGGCCCGCCGCGGATGACGCGCTTTACCCAGCGCCTGCGCCGCGATATCGGCTCGCTCGAGCGGCTCCCCGTCATCGATGGCGGACAACACGTCCGCTTTGTTGCCCACCCGGAGCACTCGCGCCGCGATGCCTTTGGCAACGATTTTTCCTCGAGCTGGCGCCGGCCCCGCGTGCTCATTGCCCAGCATGCCTCCGATGCCATCGTGTGGTGGGACCTAAACCTAATGTTCCGCCGCCCCACCTGGATGCATGAACCCCAACCGGAAACACTCCGGGCGGATACGCTCCGCCACCTGCGCTGGGCGCCGTTTATTACTTGGTGGCAGATTGGCCTAGACCAGATCAACTCCCTAAACGTCCCTGGTGGCCACGGGCATAACTATTTTCAGGAGATGCTCTGGTACTGGAACGAGGTCCTAGGCTCCCAATCGCGCCTGAACCTCACTCCAAAATTAGCCGGAAAAATCGCCGGATTTATCCGCCTCGACGCCTAATCGCACTTCACACCAGTGCTGTGGTGCGGGCAGTACCCGTTCGGCACCTTGTGCAGGTACTGCTGGTGCTCGTCTTCGGCCAGGTAGTACTCGCCAGAGTCCGTATCAGCTAAGCGTTTTACTTCGGTCGTGGTTTCCCCAAAACCAAATTCTTTGAGCTTATCCGCGTAGCTATCCACGATTTTTTGGATCTCTTCCCGCTCTTCTTCAGTACGGGGATAAAACGCGGAACGGTACTGCGTGCCCACGTCATTTCCCTGGCGGAAGCCCTGCGTCGGATCGTGGGCTTCCAGGGCCTTCACCACGAGCTCGCGCAAGGAGATCTTCTCTGGGTCGTAGATAACTTCCACGGTTTCTGCATGGTTTGTTTGCCCGCGGCAGACCTCATAATACGTGGGGTTCGGGGTGGTGCCGCCGGCGTAGCCCACAGATGTGGACTCGACGCCATCGGTCTCCCAAAACATCTTTTCCGCACCCCAGAAACAGCCCAGGGCAATCAAAATCGATTTCTGGCCGTCCTTCCACGGGCCGGTAATTGGGGTATTCAGCACCGCGTGCGGGGCGGGGTCCAAGACCGGCTCGCTGCGGCCCGGCAATGCATCTTCCGCAGCCACTATCTTCGGTTCTGGTTTAAACATCCACATCAGTTAAAGCTCCTTTCTCCATTTCCCTAATAACGTTGTACTGGGCAAATAGATTCCCGGGCCACTAAATATTCGCTGTAATTGCAGATTTCAAATTAATCATGGCGAAATCTTTCGATCGTGCCTATCATCGGGACACGTACCCGAAGAAAGGATTACACAAATGGCTGTTTACGAACTTCCTGACCTCCCATACGCATACGATGCACTGGAGCCACACATCTCCGCAGAGATTATGGAGCTCCACCACGACAAGCACCACGCAACCTACGTGAAGGGTGCTAACGCTGCCCTCGAGGCACTGGAAGAGGAGCGCAACGGCGAGGCTAACCCAGACCGTATCCGCGCCCTGTCCAAGAACTTGGCATTCAACCTGGGTGGCCACACCAACCACTCCATCTTCTGGAAGAACCTGTCCCCGAACGGTGGCGGCCAGCCCACCGGCGAGCTGGCAGAGGCTATCGACCGCGACTTCGGTTCCTTCGAGAAGTTCCAGGCACACTTCGCTGGTGCCGCTACCTCCCTGCAGGGTTCCGGCTGGGCAGTGTTGGGTTACGACCACATCGCTGACCGCCTGATCATCGAGCAGCTCACCGACCAGCAGGGCAACGTTTCCGTTGACTTCACCCCGCTGCTCATGCTCGATATGTGGGAGCACGCTTACTACCTGCAGTACAAGAACGTGAAGGCTGACTACGTCAAGGCCGCATGGAACGTCTTCAACTGGGACGACGTTGCAGAGCGTTTCGCTGCAGCTAAGAAGTAACTTTTAACTTAGTTACTTTCTGCCGCCTTTCCTTACTGGAAGGGCGGCATTTTTATGTTTGCGCTAACCCCATCAAGGGTGTGGCGCAATTTACACCGCCGCCTGTGAGGAGAATGCTGGTATGCATGACCAGAAACCGGCGCGCCACCATCGCCATGCTCCTTTTGGGCTTGGCGGTGTTTTCTAGCCTCTATACCACCCAAGCAATTTTGCCCACGTTGGTAACGGATATGGGCATCTCACACACTGAGGCGGCCATGACCGTGTCGGCCGCCACCGGCGCGTTAGCCATCTGCGTGGTTCCGGCGTCCATCCTTTCTGAGCGCTATGGGCGCGGGCGCATCCTCCTCATTTCCGCCATCGCCGCCACCATCCTGGGCCTCGTGGTGCCCCTAGCCCAAGAAGGCTGGCAGCTCATTGCCCTGCGCGGGCTGCAGGGCGCGATGTTATCTGGTGCTCCGGCGACGGCCATGGCCTGGCTATCAGAAGAGCTCGAGGATCATGCTTTGCCTAAGGCGATGGGCCTTTATATTGCCGGTAATTCCGTGGGCGGGCTCACCGGCCGCATTATTCCCGCTGGCTTGGTGGAGTTTTCCTCATGGCGCTGGGCGATGCTCGGTTCCGCCGTGGTCTCCCTGGCCTTTGCCATCACCTGCTGGCTCCTCCTGCCCGCCCAGCGGAATTTTCACCCCAAGCCAATTCATTTCCGCTCCGAGCTGAGCGCGGTCTTTGGGCACTGGGCAAATAAGGATCTTGCCACACTATTTATCGTTGCCTTTTTATCCATGGGCACGTTCGTGTCCATGTATAACTTCCTCACCTTCCGCCTGACTGGGGATTTTGGCCTGTCGCCGGCGCTGGCTGGTTTTACCTTCCTGTTTTATCTCTCTGGCACGTGGTCCTCGGCTCGGGCGGGCACGCTGGTCGCGCGCATTGGGCACGGAAAAACGATGGTCGGTTCCGCCGCGCTCTTTACCGTGGGCATTATCCTCTGCGCCGGCAACCTGGCAATGACGCTTATTGGCATGGTGTGCCTGACCATCGGTTTCTTCGCGGTGCACTCCACCGCATCTGGCTGGGTGGGGCAACTGGCCACCCACGACCGCGCCGAGGCGTCCTCAATGTACGTTTTCTGCTATTACCTGGGCTCATCCATCGTGGGCGCCTTGGCAGGCGTGCTTTTCGATGCCCTCACCTGGCACCAATTCATCGCCTGCTTCGCCGCCTTCGCACTCGCTCTCACGGGGTTGACTTGGACCAAGGTTAAATCCGACTAAACTCGGTTTTATGCCTCAAGATAAGTGGTCGAGCCGCACCTGGCACCGCAAAGCCTCACGCCCCGTGTCCATCTGGATGATGGTCTTCATCGTGGTGGGCGCAGCACACATTTTCGTGCCCAATTATCGCTGGGTACTAATCCACCTCTTCACGTTGGGCCTAGTCACCAACAGCATCCTGGTGTGGTCGCAGCACCTCACGGAAAAATTCGTGCAACAAAAACTGCCGGATTCCGCCCGCCCCAAACAGCTCGCGCGCATCTATATCCTCAATATCGGCATCATCATCGCCGTCGCGGGCCAAATCCTCGTGCAATTCTGGGCTCACCACTGGATACTGACCCAGATCGGTGCCACGCTTATCGCGCTTACCGTTTTATGGCACGCGGTGGCCTTGTTTACCCAGTGGCGCTCCGCTAAGGATAAGCGCTTCCGCCCAGTTGTCGGCGCCTATGTACTATCCGCGCTGTGCCTGCCGGTAGGTGCAGTCTTCGGCGCAATCCTGGCCATTCACCCGGGCGATCCGCAGTTGCTCTTGGCCCATATCGCCGCCAATATCGGCGGTTTCATCGGCCTTGCCGCGGCAGGTTCGTTGACCATTCTCTTTCCCACCATCTGGCGCACGCAGGGCACCAATGAGCGCATGTCCTCCTCGTTCCTGCTACTTACCCTGGGCGTGGTGGCAACGACGATCGGCGCGTTCCTGAACTTCCCGCAGCTCGGGCTGATTATCTATTGCATCGGCTGGATCTTGAGCCTGCAGCAGTGGCTCGGCAATGTCATCGACGTCGCCCGCGCACCGCGCGACCGCGTTAACTTTGCCTCCGTCTCGGTGCTGATGGCCGCGCTCTGGCTGGTGCTTTCCCTGACGTACTACACCACGCAGCACTTCCTCGTGGCAGAACCAGGGCTTCCCACGCTCGGCCTCGTGGTGGGCTTTGCGGCGCAGCTGCTCATCGGAGTCATGAGTTATCTTCTTCCCACCACCATGGGCGGCGGCCCCGGCGCGGTCCGCGCAGGACTGCAAGAGCTGGATCGGTGGGGCCTATTGCGCGCCACATTCGTCAATGGCGGCCTGCTTATCTGGATCGCCACGGATATCTCCGTGCTCAAGGTAGTGGCCTCGCTGTTATGCATCGGCTCTTTGGCGGTCTACCCCATATTCATCGCCCGCGCGGTCAAGGCCCAAAAGCAGGTGTTGATGAAAAAGGCGGAAGGTCCCGAGCCAAAAACCACCGCGGACTGGAACCAAATCTATATCGGCATTGGCATCCTGCTGTTCATATATGTCTTTATTGCCGCGCTCTAGAGCTCCGGGATTCCCGGCGCGCCGTCGCTCATCCACTCACGCACTATCCGGGTGGCGTGCACATCGCCGGCGTTATAGTCCAAGAGGCGCTGCCGGACGCTCATGTCGCCGGCCAGGGCCTCCCGGCGCGCGTTCACGGATTCCTCGCCATCAAAGTCCTCGTCCGGCCACCGGAATCCCGCCACTGGGGCCACCACTTTGAGCCCCAGCCCAAAGGGCCCCGCGAAGGATCTCTTCACGTAGGCAAACATATCCACCCACTCCGGGGAAGAGATAAAGTCTTCTACGTCCCGTTCATCTACCTCCCGGAAGCGCTGCGCGGAACGGCGCATCCAGTGGTTCTCGCCGTGGGCGGAATAGCAATAAGCGGCAAAGGTCTTGCCCTCCGCATGCGCTGTATCGCGCAACCGCATCAACCACCGCCAAAATTCGGCGAAGATCTCCGCCTCAGCGCGCCCGCCTAGCGGCTCCCAGGTCACGAAGGGGTGGTACTCGCCCTCGAACCACGCGCCCCACAGGTAAGCGCCCTGGTCCATGTAGGCTTCCATGTCCACATCCACCTCGACATCCGCGCGCGGCACCGCTGTATCCCCGCGGCGCAACAGCGTCTGACCGGAGCGCCACGCGGCCGCGAGGCGGGAGGGCTCGCCCGCATTGGCATCGATAAGCGCCTGCACCGTGGTAATGCCGCGCTCGCGAAAGGGGCGGGCGAGATCGCCCGGTAAGAAAAGGGAAATATCGTCCGCCGCCACCAGCTCTTGCTCGCACAGGGGCCAGAACCTACAACTCGCGCATTCCTTGACCCGCACCGGCGCGGTGGGAAGCGGCTTATCCCAAGCGCGCTGCACGTCAAACTTCGCCGTCTCCGTGAAAAAGGCCTGCTGGCGGTCCTGCCCGATGGCACCGCCGCGCCCAGAGTTCAGGCCCATGTCTTCCAAGGCCTGGGCGGCGAGCGCCAAACGATACCCATCGACGGCATGGTGGCGGGACTTATACGGAACCTCCATAGGCTCGCTCAGCCCAAGGCGATGGGTGGGCACGGCAAGCGTGGTTTTCTTTGGGTTCTTGCGCGCGACGCGGTGGTTGCTCACAATAATGGGGGTATAGGAGCTGCCCTCTCGGAGTAGCAATTCCACGTGTACTTTCCACTTTTCGGTGGCAAAGACCGCATTGGTGATGTGGGTATAGCCGGAGGCAATGGCCTCCAGCGTGGCCATGGCGCGTTCCCAATCATCGCCTTCTAGATCGATGCGCCGGAAACGGCCAGGGGCTTTGCGCGGGAATAATTCCATGACCGCGTCTACGGCGGCGCTGTGGCGTTCGGCCCTAGCGATCGAGGATCGGGTGCGCGGAATCTCCGGGTGGGCGCGCCGCTGCACCAAGCGATAGCGGCACCCAACGAGATCCGAAGCTACAACGACATCCTCCACACCGGGTGAGCTTAATAGAACAGCAAGGTAATGTTGAATCCAGACTCGATCAAACGTAAGGGAAAATAATGAGTATCCTCAAGAAATTGAAAAAGGCTCGCCAAGAAGCGCGTGCGCAGGCCAAGGCGGCAAAGGCGCGCGCCAAGGCTGAGGTAAAGGCCCAGTCGAAGGATCGTCGCCGCCAACAAAAGCTCCTTGCCAAGCAAGAAAAGCACCTTGTTAAGGCCGAAGAAAAGGGCCTCAAAAAGCGCCGGAAGCACGAACAAAAAATGGCGGAAAAAGAACTGGAAAAGTTGCGCGAGGGCCACTTTAATTCTGGCAAGGTCAAGCGCTATGCAGGCGCATTGCGCACCGCCGCCCCGCTGTTGCTTCCCCTCGTTTATCGCGCATTTGTGGGCCTTAAGTCCGAAAAAGAAAAGCGCAAGGCTCACAAGGCAGGCGTGAGTTCCGCGGAAATGGCCTCTTTTTCTGGCTATGGCGCCCCGCTCAAGGCCCGCACCGCCGGCATCCGTAATTCCCTCAAGGATGTAGATCTGCCCGCCGGCTTCAAGCGCGACGTGCGCGAGCGCCTCGAGGAGGTTGATTCCGCGATCGATAACGCCGAATTCATGACGGAGCAGCAGCGCCGCCGTGCACATAAGACCATTAGCGGAGAGATCGATTCCGTTACTGCGGAGATTCAACAGCGCCTGGGCGCTTAATTTCTCTTTTTCTTTCTACCAATCGCCGTTCACCTTTCTTTAAGGTGGCGGCGATATTTTTTACGCGAGCGCCAATAAGTAAATTTTTATTGTCTATTAATTTCCACACTGGTAGAATTGAATTAAAGTTAATTCAGATTCCAAATGCCGGTATTAGGCAAACATATCGACGCAATAAACCATGAAACCATGGAGGTACTATGGCACGCCGCGAAATCACGCAATTTTATGATGACCTAGATAATAAACTCATTGGTGAGGATGAATTAGAAGTAGTTCGCTTCAGCGTCAACGGACGTAGCTACCTCATGGATCTATCTCGCGACAATGCTCGCCGCTTCCACGAGGCAATCGCTCCCTTTGTCGAGGCCGCACATGCCGCCCCCGATGCCGAGTCCCCACAGGTCGATCCCCGCAAGGTCCGCGAATGGGCAAAAAAGCAGGGCCATGACGTAGCGCGCCGCGGCAAAATCCCCCAAGACATTATCGACGCCTACAACGCCGCCCACTAGACGTTCAAAGCACGCCCTGTTCCCTAGCGGCCGCCACCGCGGACGTGCGGGAGCGCACACCCAATTTGTCATAAATGTGCACCAGGTGGGACTTCACCGTGGCCTCAGAAAGCATGAGGTCGTGGCCAATTTGCCGGTTCGAGGCCCCCGCCGCCACCAGTTGCAAAACCTCTAGCTCGCGCGGGGTCAGCGAGGTGCGGGGCGTGCGGACTCGGGTCATGAGGCGATCGGCCACGATGGGCGAGAGCGCCGAGTCCCCCTCCGCCGTCGAATGGACGGCATCCAAAAGCTCCTGCGGTGGAGCGTCTTTTAGGAGGTAGCCCACCGCGCCTGCTTCGATAGCGCCGAGGATATCCGCATCGGTGTCGTAATTGGTGATGACCAACACCTTGGGCGGCGTGCTCATGGAGGAACGAATCTGCGCGGTGGCTTCGACGCCACCCATAACGCGCGTTCCCTCCAGGCCCGCCCCGAAGCGCAGGTCCATGAGGATGACATCGATACCGCCTGCTTGTGCCGCAGACACAGCGGCCTCCGCCGTCGCTACCTCGCCCACGACGTCGATATCTTCGGCACCTTCAAGCACCGAACGCAGCCCCAGCCGCACAATCTCGTGGTCATCTGCCAAAAGGACCCGAATCACGACATCCCTCCTATCGATGTTTTTCTCAACCAAAAGTTTAATCTACCGCCTTATCAAAGGGCACACTAACTGACACAGCCGTTCCCTCCCCCGGCGCGGATTCTATGATCACCTCGCCGCCCAGCTCCTGCGCACGGCGCTGCATGGCAGAAAGGCCAATATGCCCCAGACCCGCCGGCGCGCTTTCCACCATCGCGGGATCAAAACCCTGCCCATTATCCACCACATCCACGCGCACCTCGTCGGTTTCATAGGTGACGGTGATCCGGGCGCGGCTGGCGTGGGCATGCTTGACGATGTTCCCCACCGCCCCCTGTGCAATCCGCAATAGCGCCGCCTCTATTTTCATCGGCAGCTGTTGCTCCGCGCCCTCGCTTTCGACCTCCACCTGGAACCCCGCCGTAGCGGCGAAGTTTTCCGCCATGCGCGTCAGCGCCGCCTCAAGGGATGTCTCCGTCAGTGTGGGAGGCTGCAGCGCCGCAATCATGGCCCGCGCCTCATGCAGGTTATCCGCCGCGGCCCGCCGGGCGAGCTCAATGCGCCGCCGGGCGGCGGCAATGTCGTGTTTATCCAGATCCCGGTCGGCGGAGTGCAGGAGCATCTGAATTGATGACAACCCCTGGGCCAAGGTGTCATGAATCTCATGGGCGATGCGCTGGCGTTCGGCCACCATGCCGGCGTCTCGTTCCGTGGCCGCCAATTGCGTACGGGTTTCTACTAGCTCCCGGTTCATGCGCGATAAGGTGCGAAACGCATAGGTAATCGCCACGGTTACTAGTGCCGAGACCGCCGGTCCCATCACTCCACCAAAGGTCAGACCTCCCGGTATCTGCACCACGACAGTGAGCACGGTCGCACCGATGACACACAGGATACCTGCGGTCACATCCAGCACCGTCAGGTACAAAAAGTACATGACGAATACCAGATAAATGGCGGCGGGAGCCACGAAAAGATCCGCACCCCATAACACCGTCAGGATGCTTATCCACAAGTAGCGCATGGGCCGCGGCCACTGCTCCGCATAGATCGATCCCGCAAAGTAGACGGCCGCGAACCCCACCAATAGCAATAGGTTAATAAGGGACTGCGATAGCGGCATTTTCACCGAAGTAAAAATACCCACCACTAACAGGACCGCAGTCAAGAAATGAATGCCGGTACGCAGTGCATCAGAATCCCGATCTAATGTGGAGCTCATGCGCAAAAGCCTACTTGTCCTTCTCGCCCTGACCGGAATAGGGATCGCGGGATGCCAGACCGAACAAGCAGACCAGACCGAACCGGAACACGAGGTGACACCGGAAAGCGCCGCCATCAACGTCGCACAGACCGCAGAGGTCAACGAGTGGAGCGATTGCCCCTATATCGATCCCGGCTGGTTGGAAAATACCAATGGCGAGCGTCTTACCAAGCAGGGCATCGACACGCGCTTTCCCACCCCCGCGTGCGTCTTCTGGTCTTATCAAGACCACCCGCAAGCTACCGTCATCGTGCGCGAGATGCCCACTGTAGAAGACGCCCGCGCCGCGGTGGATTGGGCCGCGCCAATCGATGCCACCGAGCCCGCCTCCTTTGCAGGCTGGGAAGGCGGACGGGGCATCGTCAATGAGCAGGCCGTCTATGCCGTGCAAAAGGATACCCACGCGGTGCTGGTGTGGAGCAATCAGCAACAGACCTTCAAGTCCGAGCAGATTGCTCAGGAAGCCATTGCCAATTTAGGGCTTTAAACCGCGACGTCGTTATAGGGCATCATCGGCGAAACCCAGGGGAAGACAACCTCCATGAGGAGGAAGAAGATTCCCACCGCAATGGCGATGGCGAGCAGCGCCTTCACTGGCTTCGGTCCTGGCAATAGATTCCACAAAGCGCGATACATTACTTAGCTTCCTTTCCAACTTCCATCGCGTGCACGATCATGCGCTCGGCGTTGGAAAATTGCGGGTGACAGGTAGTCAGAGTCAGCATTCCCCGCGTGGGGTCCGCTTCAGTTCCTGGGACGGGGTCGATCACTGAGACATCGCCAGGCGTGGTGATGTGCCTGCCTGCAACATGGCTATATTCTTCTGGTACTTCATCGAAGCAATCCGCATGCTCGCCATCGATAGGCAGCACCTTGTAAGTAATCTTTTCCGTTTGGGTTTCGATGATAACGTCATCGCAGGTGTGCAAAGAACCCAAATCATTAAATGGGGCACCCTTGCCTACGCGGTGCCCAGCCACCGCAAAATTCCCCGTCTCACCTGGCATTTGTGTGTCCTCATAGTGACCAGGTCCGCGTAGAAGATCATCATCATCCGTGCCTTGAATGATGGCAAAATGATAATCCGAGCCAAAGGCTGGGATGTACATCTGTGCGAAAGCCTCTCCCAAATCTGGGTCCACTTTCTCCCGGGGGTTGCGCCACTGCTCTTCTAATTTTGCATTAGCTTCATCTTGTAAGCGCCCTGATTCCACATTCGTCCAATAGGCTTCATAGAATGCAAATAGAACTAAAACCAAACCAATGGTTAGCATGAGTTCGCCCAGAACTTTTGTCATGTCCTAAACCATACTTCCTCTCCGAAAGGAAAACCATGTTCGAGTTCTTCATGTACCCGGTTTCCGGAATCATGAAATTCTGGCATTGGCTGATCAGCGGCTTCGTTGATGAATCCGCTGCATGGCTTGTCTCCATTTTCCTTTTGGTACTCACCGTGAGAGGCATCGTTATCCCCCTCAACTGGATGTCGCTGCGCTCCGCACGCATCGGTGTCCTCATGCGTCCGGAGAATAACGATATCTCTAAGGAAATGAACCAGGCCAGCACCAAAGAGGAAATGGCTGCGCTCATCAAGAATCAGCAGGATCTCATGAAGAGCTATAACTACAAACCTGCTGCTGGCTGCATCCCACCGCTCATCATGATTCCGGTTTTCATTGGTTTGTACCAAGTAATCCTTCGGATGTCGAAAATCGATCAGGACTCAAAGACCGTCGGCATGCTCAATGCTGACGACGTCGCCGCCTTTCGTGAAACCACATTCTACGGTGCCCCAATCACTGACTTCGCCCGCGATCACGGCGATCTTCTTAATCCCGTCCTCATTGCTGCCATCGTCTTTACCATGGCGAATTCCATCATCGCCCTAATCCGCAGCTTCCTCACCACGCAATTCGATCTAAAACTGAACCGCCGCATATTCATTTTCATGGGCATTTTGCTCATCATCGTGCCCTTCTTCCTCTGGCACCTAGCTCATAATGGCCCCATTCCCGTCGCCATCATTATTTATTGGGCCTGTGCATATTGGATTACCCTCATTCAGACCATCATCTTCGAAATCATGCTGCGCGAGTTCTACCCGCTTACAGATGAAGTAAATGCGATGCGTCGTGAGAGCCTTCAAAATTGGCGGAATAAAGAAAAACAACCCGCTCTTTCCAAGGAGGAGAAAAAGCGGGTCAACCGGCTGCGCATTGAGGCGCGCAAGCACCTTAAATCGAATAATCAGCAGGAGGAGCCGAAAGCATCTGAGTAGCTAGCTCGCGGGCGGTATAGAGTGGCCCTGCTTCTTTGGTCAGGCGGGATCCGGCGAGACCGCCATCGAGGAAAATCAAGAGCTGGCTTGCTTGGGAGGCCGAGGGATAACCGTTGCGCTCCGTCAACAGAGCCGTCAAGGTAGAGTGCACCCAATTGCGATGCTGCATGCAGGCCGCGACGATGCCGCGCTCCGAATCCGTTTCAGGCCGCGGGTACTCGCCCGCTGCATTCAAGAAGTGCGAACCGCGGAATCCTTCCTCCGGCTCTTCCTCAATGACCTTGTCAAAAAAGGCCAAGATCTTTTGGTCCGGATCCTGCATGGCAGCCGTCCGCTGCTCCCAGTCCTGGCGGAATTGTTCATCCAAGGACTCTACGTAGGCAATAACCAAGGCATCCTTGGAACCAAACAAGGAATATAGGGATGCCTTGGCCACATCCGCTTCGCGCAAGATGCGGTCAATACCGATGACGCGAATGCCCTCAGTTTTAAAGAGCTTTGTTGCAGATTCCAGCAATCGGCTCCGCGGGCTGGGGCGATTGCGGCGCGACTTCTTCTCTGCCATGGATTCCTCTCTACAACGACAAAACCGGTTCATCTATACTTTATAGACAAACCGGTATGTACGCTAGTTATATGCGGACTATTGTTTCACCTTGTCCACAATCCACAGCAAGATGCAAGCACCAGCGGTGGCAGCGACGATGGAGAAGATCCAACCACCGCTAGCCTCAATATTCAGTAGCTGGATAATGATGCCACCGATGAGGCCGCCGATAACACCCACCACCAAGTTGGTAAACAACCCGTGGTCACGCTTCATAATCTTCTCTGCCAGCCAACCGGCAATGATACCAACAATGATTGAAGTAAATAGACCCAAACCTAGTCCCATGATTTCCTCCTAATATAAACGTGTCGAATACTGCCCAGTTTAAACCCCTGTGACTCAAGTGGCGATAACAAATGCGACACATTTGTATAGCAAAGTGGCTTTAAAACACCAGAAGCGCTCCACTCCTAGCTCTAAAAGCCGGGAGAAGAGCGCTGGGAAGTCAGGCTAGTGAATGATTTAGCCTTCGTCGTCTGGGCGTACCACCATCATCGGGCACGGTGCAGACTGCAGCAATGCGCGGGAGGTAGAGCCAAGGACCATGCCCTTGAATCCACCACGGCCGTGGGAACCAACGACGAGAAGCTGCGCGCCTTCGGCGGCCTCCGTCAACGCACGGACGGGCCGGTCACGGGTGATCTGCTTCTTCACCTCAACATCTGGGAACTCTTCGCGCGGTTCCTTCAGGTTTTCTTCCAGCACCTCAGCTTGTTCCTTTTCAATCTCTGACCACTCAGACTGAGCTGCAGAGAGGCCGGCGAGGGATGCCTGGATTTGCATATCCATCCAGGTGTGCACGGCAACGAGGGCCGCGCCGCGAGCCTGGGCTTCGCGGAAAGCATAGGAGGTTGCCTTCTGAGAAACCTCGGAACCGTCCACGCCAACGACAACTGGGCCGTATTTGGTGGAGTCGGTGACGTTATTATCTTCACGAACCACAACTACCGGGCAAGCGGCGTGGGAAACAACTGCTGCGGAGACAGACCCCATGACCATGCCGGACAGGCCGCCCATGCCGCGCGAACCCATCACGACCATGGTGACGTCTTGAGACATTTCCAAGAGCATATCGATGGGGGAGCCCTCTGCGATGGTGTGCCCAATCTTGAGCTCTGGGGCTACCTCGTGAGCGATTGCACGAGCTTCCTCAATCTTTTCCAGGGTGTCGTCCTGCAAGTCATCGTAGAGATCCTTCGGCGGAACCATACCTTCTGCATACAGGAATTGCGGTATGGTGTAGCTCGATGCGATGCGCAGCGGGATTTCCCTCTTCATCGCCGTATTTGCCGCCCAACGGACGGCGTTCTTTGAGGCGTCAGAGCCGTCGACGGCGACGACTACAATGTCTTCCTTAGCCATGATCTTTCCTTTCAGTGGTTATAACTTAATTATAGTACGGATTAGGCTTAATGGTTGACAGTTGCAGGATCAGAATTGGACGGAGAGAAAATTTCGAGGAGCGTTCGGAATACGTCCCATATCACCGCGCCAATTCCGTCATTGAAAAAAGCCAGCACCTGGTCCGCGAGAGAATTAATATCCATGTCAAACACACTAATACACCACAAAAAAGGATTCAGCCCTTTGCCCATTAAAAATGGGCTGAACCCCACGCGCGTACGTACGCCGGAGGAAGGTCTCAGCACCTGGGATTTTCTCAGCGAAGTCATCTCCTCGCAGCGCCACCGCCACCCCAATGATGATGCACAGGCACTGCGTGACCGATTCACCGCGGGCGAGGTAGTCCTGCGCGATCAAACTCCCCTAAAGCCAGGTACCGTGCTCGGCAAAGATGTCGATGTCTTCTTCTACCGCATCCCCGCACCAGAAACACCCGTACCCTATGACATCCCCATCATCTATGAAGATGACAACATCCTGGTAGCCGATAAGCCCCCATTCATGGCCACCATGCCGCGCGCCCGGCACATCGTCGAAACCGCCACTGTACGCCTTCGCCGTTCCACCGGAAATAACGAATTAGTGCCGGCACACCGCCTCGACCGCCTCACCTCGGGCCTTCTTCTATTTACCAAGCACAAGGACGTCCGCGGCGCCTACCAGTCCCTCTTCGCAGAAAAGAAAGTCCACAAGACCTATCAGGCGGTCGCGGAATTCCGCCGCTTGCCGACGCCCCTCCAATGGTCCTCCCACCTAACTAAAACGCCCGGTGAAATCCAGGGACGAATAGCAGATGGTGAATCAAATGCTTTCACCACTCTAGAATCGGTAGAACCCATTAATAAGGGCCCTTATGAAAAAATTCACGGTTCACTAGCTGACCTCGGCATCTACACCCTAAAACCACAGACTGGGAAGACCCATCAATTGCGGCTGCACATGTGGCAGGCGGGCATACCGATCCTCGGCGATCCTGTCTACCCCACGATTTTCCCTGAGGAAGCTGAAGACATGTCCGTACCCATGCACTTAACAGCGACGGACTTAGAATTCGCGGATCCACTCAGCGGAAAGCCGCGCCATTTCATCTCAGGACTTCCATTGGTCATGCACAAATTGCTTTAAGCCTGAAGTGTCCCAGGTTTTGTTCCGTTTGAATAGAGGGGAAAATCTGGAAGGAACTGACCTCCATTTGGTGGCCACCTGATATTCAACCCAGTCGAGTTGGGAAGATGAAGTGCCCCGTGTTTTGTTCCTAGGCATGTGCCTTGATTTCTATTATGGGCCTGACCCCCGGAAAGTGGACACGTCGGGGGTTAGCTATGCTGCTTTGGTCAGTGTAGCTGATGTGAGTGCTTCGAAGTCATCGGGAGCTAGAAGGTTGCACCAGGAGTGCCGCCGGCGCGTGTTGTAGCGCATGCACCACCTAAAGACTTCCTGACGGCAGATAATGGGATTGTCAAAGACTTTCCTATCACGCAAGACTTCCCGCTTGAGCGTGGCGTTAAACGATTCTGCCAGGGCTTCTATCCGCACTCGTTCCTACCGCTCCCATAGACTGGCGCACACCCAACGACGAGCAATAGCTCCTAAAGGCTTGTGAGGTGTACACACTGCCGTGATCGTCAATGGAATATAGCCCCGTCAAGACTGCCACGCACACCGTGCGCGTGGGCTAGAGCATCGACGACCAATAAGACACGCATGTGGTCTGCGAGTGCATAACCTGCAAGTTTCCGTGAATACGTGTCAATGACTGTAGCCAAATACATGTTCTTGCCACCCTTACAGGGCAGGTAGGTAATGTCGCCAACATACACACGGTTCGGCTCGTCAGCGGTGAATGTACGGCCTACTAAATCTGGCATGACACGGTGGCCAGGCTTGCGCCTGGTGGTGATGCATCGGCGACGCTTGGTAAAGCCTTTAAGTCCCATGGTTTTCATGATGCGTGCGACTTTCTTGTGATTGATCGGGGTATACGCCGTGTCCTCGTTCAGGCTTGCGGCGATGCGTTTAGTACCATAAAGACCATGCTCATCATCAAAAGTGGCCTTGATTTTTGCACCAATAACAGCATCAGAATACATCCTTAACCTGGGATTTTTACGGGTTTGGAGCCACTTATAGAACGAGGAACGATTCAGCTTTAACACATGGCACATCCGCTTGACCGAGTACTCGGTTCGGTGGTCATAGACACACTGAGAAGCAGAACGCCCGTGAGTTGCTTTAAGCAAAATTTTTGGCGGCCTTGCGCAGGATGTCACGTTCTTCGCGCAGCTTCGCGTTTTCTTTTTCTAACTGGCGGATCCGTCTCACGACTCATTCGCTACTTGAGCTTTATCCTGCAATGCTTTTATGCGGGCACGTTTGCCGGTGCCGTACTTCTTGACCCATGAATGCAGCGAGGCACGGTTGATACCGAGCTCTGCTGATACTGAGTTCAGCGAGAGGTCCTCATTGTTCTCATAGAGGGCCACAGCATCGCGTTTGAACTGTTCTCAGTCCTGGACATAGTGGCAGATTACCAATCTTGCCAACCCGACTGGACTGGATATCAGGTGTCCACCAAACAGGGGCCGAGAGTGTCTGATGGTTTGTGTGTGGGAACCCAACCCGCATAAGGAGATGAACCAGAATGACTACTATGGCGAGACG
>NZ_JBEHFM010000025.1:0-24779 GCF_040225675.1 Corynebacterium sp. KPL2680 | reverse complement strand
TGCCGACCGTCGAAGTTTCCACCATGCCCCAGACGTGCACGACGTCGACGCCGTAATGCTCCTCCCACATCTTGATAAGCTGCGGCGGCACAGGGGAGCCGCCGGCGAAAATTTCCGTCAGCGTCATGCGCTCTGGCGGATTGTGCATGTAGTGCACGAAGAGCTGGATCCAGATGGTGGGCACGCCGTGGGCCACGCGCGGCGACGTGGCTGCAATGACCTTGGCGAGGGTGGGGGCGGAGACATCGGCATCGGGAAGCACGAGCGGGGTGCCCGTCATGAAACACGTAAAGGGAACGCCCCAGCTCAGCACGTGGTAGATGGGAATGCAGCACAGGAAGGTCTCGCCGTGGGTAATGCACAGCGAATCCGAGGAACGCAGCTGCATGGCCTCGAGGTAAAGCGAGCGATGGGAATATAAAACACCCTTCGGTGCGCCGGTGGTGCCGGTGGAATAACACAATGCGGCGGCGGTGCGCTCATCGAGCTCGGGCCAATCGTAGATGGTAGAGCGGCCATCCAGCAGCGCCTCGTAGGAATAAAACTCGATGCCGCGCGGGAAATGGTGGGCAAAGCGCTGCGGCGATTGGGAACCGGTAAAAATCACCGAATGCACAGATGGCGCGCCGTTTAAAACCGTGCCCAACTGCGGGGCGAGCCGGGGATCGCACACGATGACGGAGACCTCGGCGTGGCTGATGATGTGGCGAATCTGGTCATTCATCAGCTGCTTATTCAGCGGAGTGAAAACCGCACCCTTGCAGGCAGAGCCAAACATGACCTCGAGGTGCTCAGCGCAATTCCACATGAAGCTACCCACGCGCTGATCACCGGTGATGCCAAGGTCATCGTGTAAAACATGGGCAAAGGCTGCTGCGCGTGCAGCGATATCGCGGAAGGTAACCTTTTCTGCGGGGCCAAACTCGGACCCGGTTCCCTCGCCGTGCCAAGTGGTAACAGTGGTATTGCCGTGCACTGACGCGCCGTATTCCAAAATACGGGTTAAAGACAGGGGAATATCCATCATCGTGGAAAGCATGCTTCCACTGTAGCGGTGTCCAAGTACTCACCGCGAAGCGAATGCGCTATAATTGCTTTCGACTGATAGGAAAGCGGGAAAACCTTCCCAATCCTATGCAATCGGGCCCAGTGACAGGTTCCATCGTTATACATTGCCCACAGTCGTTTCTTGAATTCTTCCGCCCCCGCGTACTGGCTACAAGGGGGATTTCCCTTAAGGTAACCGGAAGAGGCCTCATGCTTATTGCCCCGGCAAGGCGCGCTAGCGCCTTGGCACGAGGGCGAAAAGATAAGAAAAATACACATCGGCTTCCAGTGCACCCGCCCAAGCTTCCCTGAAGTGGGGGAGGGCGGATCCCAACTATGGACCTGGTCAAGCAACGAAAGGATATCCGTGAGCGATACGGACAACACCGCGGCACAGGATCTCGCATCCCTGAAGCTGCCGGAATTGCGCAAAATGGCCGCCGAGCGCGGCCTTCGCGGCGTTTCTGCCCTGCGCAAAGGGGATCTCATTACCGCCATTAAGACCGGTCAGGTTCCCGCAAAGGCGAAGGCAAAAATAGAGCAGGCAGAAAAGGCCGAGAAGGCCGAGAAACCCGCGAAGGATGCGGCGCCTGCCAAGCAGAAAGATAAGCCGTCCAAGAAGGATGACCGCGGCGAGAGCGATAACGGCAAGTCCGGCGAACAGCAGGACAACCGCGGCAAAGACCGCAAGGACAACGGCGACGACCAGCGCTATGAGTCGCGGTCGCAGGCCCGCCGCGCGCGCCGCAATCGCGCCCGCCGTCAAGAGCGCCAAGAGCAGGGGGACAATAACCGGGGCGAGAATAACCGGGGTGATGCGCAGGAGCAGAACCAGAATCGCCACCAGGACCGCCGCGAGGACTCCCAGGACGGCTCCGATAACCAGGGAGACAAGCAGGGCGAGAAGAACGGCGATAATAATCACCGCAATAATCGCAATGACGATAATAATTTTGACCGCGGTAACCGCCGTGGCCGTCGCAACCGCCGGAACCGCCGGGGTGGCCGGGGCAATAATGATAACCACGGCGGCGGCAATGACCTGCAGGTACGCGAGGGCGATGAGCTGCAGGCTGTCGGCGGCATCTTAGATGTCGTAGACAATAACGTCTCGTTCCTGCGCACCACTGGGTACCGCGCGGGCGATGCGGATGTCTTTGTTAATAAGAACATCGTGCGCCGTTTGGGTCTGCGCTCTGGTGACGCCATTACCGGTCAGGTCAAGGTGGCTGGGCCTACCCACACGCACGGCAATGGCCGCAACCGCCGCAAGTACAACCAGTTGGTGCAGGTCGATACCGTCAATGGGATCGATCCCGAAGAGGCAAAGCAGCGCCCGCACTTTAATAAGCTCACGCCGCTGTATCCCAATCAGCGCCTGCGCTTGGAAACGGACCCGAAGATCCTGACCACCCGCGTCATCGACCTGATTATGCCGATTGGTAAGGGTCAACGCGCGCTCATCGTCTCGCCGCCGAAGGCCGGTAAGACCACGATCTTGCAAAACATCGCGAATGCGATTGCTACCAATAACCCCGAGTGCTACCTCATGGTGGTGCTGGTGGATGAGCGCCCTGAAGAGGTCACGGACATGCAGCGCTCCGTGAAGGGTGAGGTCATTTCTTCTACCTTTGATCGTCCGCCATCAGAGCACACCTCCGTCTCCGAGCTGGCCATCGAGCGCGCAAAGCGCCTGGTGGAGCAGGGCAAGGATGTCGTGGTGCTGCTGGATTCCATCACCCGCTTGGGCCGCGCGTACAACAACTCCTCCCCGGCATCGGGCCGCATCCTGTCTGGTGGTGTGGATTCCAATGCGCTCTACCCACCAAAGCGCTTCTTGGGCGCTGCCCGCAATATTGAAGAGGGCGGTTCGCTCACCATTATCGCCACCGCGATGGTGGAGACCGGTTCTACCGGCGATACCGTCATCTTCGAAGAATTCAAGGGGACGGGTAACGCAGAGCTGAAGCTGGACCGCGGGATCTCGGAGCGCCGCGTATTCCCGGCTGTGGACGTCAACCCCTCCGGTACCCGCAAGGACGAGCTCCTGCTAGTGCCTGAAGAGGCGCGCATCATGACCAAACTGCGCCGCATCCTGTCGGCTCTGGATTCCCACCAGGCAATTGACCTGTTGATCAAGCAGCTTAAGAAGACCCGCTCGAATGGCGAGTTCCTCATGCAGGTAGCTTCTTCTGCACCGATGGCAGCGGATAAGGACGAGGAAGACTATGTCTAATCAAGTTTCCATGGTTGATGACATTGTGTCGGAATACCAGGGCATTGAAATGCAGATGGGCGACCCAGAAATCGCCGGCGATCAGCAGGCTTTTCGCAAGCTGTCCAAGCGGTACGCGGAGTTACGCCCCATCATCATGGTCAACGATGAGCTGACCCAGGCGCGCGAGGATCTCGCGGACGCCAAAGAGATGGCTTATGAAGACCACGACTTCCAGGAAGAAGCGGACCGCCTAGCCGAGTCTGTGGAAGAGCTGGAAGAAAAGCTGGCTGACCTGCTCGCCCCGCGCGATGAGCAGGACTCGGAAGACATCATCATGGAGATCAAGGCCGGTGCCGGCGGCGAAGAGGCCGCGCTCTTTGCCGGCGACTTAGCCCGCATGTACGAGCGTTTTGCCGATAAGATCGACTTTAAGTGGGAGGTCTTGGGCCTTAACGAATCCGACTTGGGTGGCGTGAAGGACATGACTATCTCCTTCCGCGCTAAGTCTCCGACGCGCGATGGCGCATGGTCCGTCTTCAAATTCGAAGGCGGCGTGCACCGCGTGCAGCGCGTGCCGGTCACGGAATCGCAGGGGCGCATCCAGACTTCTGCCGCCGGCGTGCTGGTGTACCCAGAGCCCGAAGAGGTCGAATCGGTCAATATCGATGACAAGGATATCCGCGTCGACGTGTACCGCTCCTCCGGTAAGGGCGGTCAGGGCGTGAACACCACCGACTCGGCGGTGCGCATTACCCACCTGCCCACGGGGTTGATTGTTACCTGCCAAAAGGAACGCTCGCAGATCCAGAACAAGGCCCGTGCCCTGCAGGTGCTGCAGGCTCGCCTGGACCAGATGGAACGCGATGCTCGCGAGGCCGAGGCTGGCGAGCAGCGCGCCTCCCAGGTGCGCACCATGGATCGCTCCGAGCGCGTGCGCACCTATAACTGGCCGGAAAACCGCATTACGGATCACCGCATTGGCTACAAGGCCAATAACCTGGATTCCGTATTGAACGGCGATATGCAGGATCTCATCAAGGCTCTGCAGGACCAGGAGCGCGCCGAGCGCCTTGAGGCCGAGGGATAATAGCGGTCGATGGATTCGTACGGTGAGGCGCTGCGCCAAGGGGTGCAGCGCCTTCGCGTTGCTGGAGCAGGAAGCCCCGAATGGGATGCGCGCATCCTCATCTCACACCTCATTCACTGCGGGCATTTGGATATTCCGCTGCATGAGCCACCCATGCCCGGCTTTGACGTGGCCTTTGAGGCGCTTTTGCGTAGACGAGAACAGCGCGAGCCGCTGCAATACGTGCTGGGAACGGCGTGGTTTGGGCCCCTAGACCTAAAGGTGGGGCCAGGCGTGTTCATTCCGCGCCCGGAAACGGAGGTGATGGCGGATTGGGCGGTCCACCACGCACCCGGCCCGCGCATGGTGGATTTGTGCTCGGGTTCGGGCGCGCTGGCGCTCTACCTGCAGCATTACGTACCGCAGGCGGAGGTGAGGGCGGTCGAGCTTTCCGATGCCGCCCTCGAGTTCACCCGTGCCAATACCAACGGCACCGGGGTAGAGGTGGTGCAGGCGGACGCGACCGACAGCCAGATTCTGGCGGACTGGAATGGCACGGTCGATCTCGTAGTGAGCAACCCGCCTTATGTACCGGAAGATCCGAACTTGCAACCGGAGGTGTATCACGATCCGCACGTGGCTGTCTTCGGTGGCGATGACGGCATGGGAGTAATCCGCGGGTTGATCCCCACCATCGCCAGGTTTTTGCGGCCTGGTGGGGTCATGGCGATTGAACACGACGATACGACTGGCGATGTCGTGCGCGATGCGGTGCGTGACCACGGTGGCTTTTCCCATATCGCGCCGCTTAGGGACTTAACAGGCACGCCGCGCTTTATTACCGCGCAGCGCGCGGTAAACTAAGGCATCACCGTCGGGCAAGAAGGGGATTATTGATGCAAGGAAAAATTTATAATTGCGCCGATGACGCCGAGCGTGAGGAAGGCGTGAGCATCGCCACCAAGGCCGCCAAGTCTGGGCGGCTTGTGGTCATGCCCACCGATACGCTTTACGGTTTGGGCTGCGATGCCTTCGATAATGACGCGGTAGCCAATCTGCTTGCCACCAAGCAGCGTGGGCCGGATATGCCGGTTCCCGTGCTCGTCGGCTCCTGGAACACCGTTCGCGGCCTCGTCGCCTCGTACCCCGATTCCACCCGCGACCTCGTCGAAGCCTTTTGGCCAGGCGGACTATCCATCGTCGTGCCTCAGGCCCCGTCCCTGCCGTGGAATTTAGGTGATACCCGCGGTACCGTCATGCTGCGGATGCCCCTTCACCCGATTGCCATCGAGCTGTTGCGCGAGGTGGGGCCGATGGCGGTTTCTTCTGCCAATATTTCTGGCCACCAACCGCCGACGACCGCGCAAATGGCCAAGGCTCAATTGGGCAAGGCCGTCACTGTGTATTTGGACGGGGGAGAAACGGACATCGGCAAGCCCTCGACCATCATCGATCTCTCCGGTGACCATCCATTCCTACTGCGCGAGGGTGCATTATCCGCGGAGGAGATTGGTGAGGTGCTCGGCGTCTCCGCTGACTCGTTGCGCACCCGGCCCCAAGGATAGAAGGAGCATTTCGCGTGAGCGGCACTGGCGTACCGCTGCGCGAGTTGGCCTTGGTCATCCTCGTAGCAGCGACATTTACCTACCTGACCACCGGAGTGGTGCGGTCCTTTTTGGTCCGCACGGGCCGGGTGGCAGAAATTCGCCTGCGCGATTCCCACTCGCAGCCGACGCCCCGCATGGGCGGGCTCGCCATGTTTACCGGCTTTGGGGCAGCGATATTCCTCGCAGCCCAGCTCCCAGCCTTGACTCGCGGGTTTATGCCCGTGACCCCAGAGATGAGTGCGGTGTTGTGGGCGGCGCTGGCCATTGTGCTTTTGGGGATTGCCGATGACTACCTGGAACTCGGGGCCCTCATTAAACTTTTTGGGCAGCTCTTTGCCGCCGCCCTGATGAGTGGTCTGGGCCTAACCTGGACGCTGCTTTTCATTCCCTTCGGCGGCGGCACCACGGTAGTACTCGACCAGATTCAAAGCACCCTCCTTACCGCTTTTTTCACGGTCCTGCTCATCAACGCCATCAACTTCGTTGACGGCCTCGATGGCTTAGCTGCTGGCCTTGGGCTCATCGCGGGCGGCGCCATCTTGGTCTTCTCGCTGACCGTCCTGCATGACCAGGGTGGGGCGGTATCGGCGTATCCACCCGCAATTATTAGCGCCGCTTTGGTGGGGATGTGTGCAGGCTTTTTACCCCATAACTTTGAGCCCTCCCGAATTTTTATGGGCGATTCCGGCTCCATGCTTATCGGCCTCTTGCTCGCTGCGGCCTCCACCTCCGCCTCCGGCAAGATCAACATGTCCCTCTACGGCACCGTGGACATCGTGGCGCTTATGTCACCCATCCTCGTGGTGATCGCTGCGGTGTTTATTCCAGTCTTAGACCTTGTCTGGGCGGTAATTCGCCGCCTATCCCAGGGGCGCTCGCCGTTTTCTGCGGATAAAGCACACATCCACCACCGCCTTTTGTCTCTGGGGCATACGCACCGACGCACCGTGCTCGTGTTGTACCTCTGGGTGTCCGCGGTGGCCTTTGGTGCGGTGTCGTTTTCCATCGTGCCAGCGCCAGTTGCAATCGGCCTGTCCATCATGGCGTTGTTGATTGCCTTTGGCGCGACGCTGATTCCACTGCGGCAGGGTAAGATTGGGCTCAGGTCGTCGGATGATTGCGTATTGCGTGACTCGCCGAGTGCGTGAGGTAGGGTGAATGTCCGTGAGTGACACAACGGAAAATCCTAATTTCGATGACCCGCGCCTGCCGCTGCAGCGCGCCGTAAAGAAGGGGGCTACGGCCCTCGGCATCTTTACCATCATTTCTCTCGCCGTCTGGGGCGGGGCACAAGGTGTCGCCGGGCTTTGGGGCGTTCTCGTCGGCGCTGCCCTCGGCGGCGGCTTTGTCCTATTTACCGCGTTGTCGGTGCTCTTTACCGCCCACTCGACGCCCTCCACCACCATCGCGGTGGTATTGGGCGGTTGGCTTATCAAGTTGATCGTCCTCATCGGAGTTCTAGCCATTATCCGGGACATGGATTTCTATGACACGTGGGCGCTATTTCTCACCGTCGTCGTAGCACTCATCGTTACCTTAGGCTCTGAGGTCTGGGCCGTGGTCACCTCCAGGATCACCTACGTGTCCTGAGTAGGGCAAAAAGAGTTGAGCCGTCGCGCATCGGGCTTGCGCGGCGGCCTTTTTATGCCTGCATGCTGGTATTAATGGAAATTGGCCACCCCCGAGGAGGTGTGTTGACCTGAGGGTGTGATCAAATGCACGTTTGTGAATTGGGCAGGAATAGCGCGGTTTTGTATGGCAAAAGGCGGAAATGGCGCTATCGGGTGTGGCTTATGGGGCCCCCACGTGCGAAAACTGTTGATCCAGCTGATACGATTTGCAACGGGTTACCGCGGGGTTAAGTGTTGCGCTTGAATCCTGCACGGTAAATCCCTGTCTTGTTCACGCTGATGTGCGACGGAGTCCGTGTTCAAGGCAGAGAGTTTGAGACGTCCATCGCACCACAGAGGCCAGCTATTGGCTGTGTGGCCCGAACACGGGAGAGAACGCTGAGCGTTACAACATTGGCTATGAAAGGGCACTTCCATACGCCCGATCTAGGTGAAGAATTCTTCCCGGGGCAAATTGATGCCGACCATCTGTTTTTCGGCGACTTCGCCGATGGATGGTTCGCGCTTGATCGCCTGATGCTGATTCGCATTTTGATGACGCTAATTGTGGTGATCCTTTTCTGGGCTGCCTTTAAGAACCCTAAGTTGGTTCCTTCTGGCATTCAGAATGTAGGCGAGAATGCGGTCGACTTCGTCCGCGTACATATCGCCGAGGACATTTTGGGTAAGAAGGAGGGAAAGCGATTCCTGCCAATTATCGCTAGCATCTTCTTCGCGGTTCTGTTTATGAACGTCGCGACCGTTATCCCGGGACTTAACGTCTCGCCCAACGGTCGTATTGGTATGCCAATTGTGTTGGCAGCCGTTTCGTACATCGTCATGATTTACGCCGGCGCCAAGCGCTACGGCTTGGGCAAGTTCATTCGCTCCTCCGTAGTGATTCCGAACTTGCCACCGGCATTGCACCTTTTGGTGGTACCGATTGAGTTCTTCTCTACGTTCATTCTGCGACCGGTTACCCTTGCAATTCGTCTCATGGCGAACTTCCTTGCTGGACACATCATCCTGGTTCTTCTCTTCTCTGCTACGAACTTCTTCTTCTGGCAGCTAAATGGTTGGACCGTCCTGTCTGGACTGACCGTGGTCTTGGGCTTGGCTATGAGCCTGTTCGAGATTCTGGTTATCTTCTTGCAGGCGTACATCTTCGCCTTGTTGACGGCGGTGTACATTGAGTTGTCCTTGCACGCTGATTCGCACTAAGGACGAGGTCGACGAGCGCGACCGAGTAATCCACCTAATTACACAACACTGACATTCGGTCCGATACGGACTGAAGATTTTTTACGAAAGGGAACGACTTTCACCATGAACGAAATCATTCTGGCACAGGATGCTGCTACGACGTTCGAAGGCTTCGGCACCATCGGCTACGGCCTGGCTGCTATCGGCCCTGGTATCGGTATCGGCATCGTCGCCGGCAAGACCGTTGAGGCTATGGCTCGCCAGCCGGAGATGGCCGGCCAGCTGCGTACCACCATGTTCCTGGGTATCGCCTTCACCGAGGCCCTGGCCCTTATCGGCCTCGTTGCCGGCTTCCTGTTCTAAAAGTACGAGTTTTCCAAACCGAAACTTTTAAGACGGGAGACCTATGAATAACGTCGTTTATTTGCTTGCAGCAGAGGGCGAGGAGAACCCAGGTTCGGGTAGCTTCTCCGTTCTTCTGCCCAAGAACTATGACATTTTCTGGTCTTTGCTGTGCTTCATCGTAATTCTCTGGTTGTTCTGGAAGTTCGTACTTCCTCGTTACACCAAGTTGCTCGAAGAGCGTGAAGACCGGATTGAGGGCGGCATGAAGCGCGCTGAGGCTCAACAGGCCGAGGCTAAAGCTGCTCTAGAAAAGTACAATGCTCAGCTGGCTGATGCCCGCGCAGAGGCAGCCGAGATCCGCGAGCAGGCGCGCGAGCGCGGCAAGCAGATCGAGGCTGACGCGAAGAGCCAAGCGGAAGAGGAATCCCGCCGCATCGTCGCCAATGGCGAAAAGCAGTTGGAAGCTTCTCGTGCGCAGGTTGTTACTGAGCTGCGTTCCGAAATGGGACAGAACTCCATCAACTTGGCAGAAAAGATTCTGGGCGGCGAGCTTTCTGACGCCTCCAAGAAGTCCTCTACCATCGATGGCTTTTTGTCCGAGCTCGACTCTGTGGCACCGGCCGGAAAGTAGGCAACTATGAAGGCAGCTAGCCGCGAAGCACTCGCGAACTCACAGTCCCGTGTGGATGAAATCCTCGCTGGCGATAAGAACGTCGCTAGTGCAGTCCAAGCGGGCCTAGACATTTTTGAGGTCGTCGACGTTTTGGATGGTGACCGCGAATTGCGCGTGTCCTTCATTGACGTCGCCGCCCCGACTGAAGCGCGCAAGTCCTTGGCCGAGAATCTCTTTGGGTCCAAGGTTTCTGCCGGTGCCCTGAGCATCCTGCAGGAAGCTGCGGCGAACCAATGGTCTTCGCCGAAGGACTTCGTCAACGGGCTTGTATCCTTGGGACGCCGCGCATTGCTGCGCGCCGCCGAGGCGCAGGGCCAGTTGGGCCAGGTCGAAGACGAGCTTTTCCGCTTGGCACAGATTCTGGACCGCGAGGGCGAGCTTACCCAGCTGCTTTCCGATCGAACTGCTGAATCCGCACGCAAGCGCGGATTGCTGGCAAATGTGCTCTACGGCAAGGTGACGATGTTTACTGAAGCGCTCGCGCTGCAGGCCATCAGCCGCCCAGAGCAGAACCCCATTGATGACGTTGCCGGATTGGCCGATACTGCAGCAGCGCTGCAGGGTCGCACCATCGCGCGCGTAGTCGCTGCGGGTGAATTGAATGAAGGCCAGCAGGCAGTACTCGCTGAGAAGCTGGGCAAAATTTATGGTCGTGCGATGTCCATTCACTCTGAGGTTGACACCAGCCTCCTCGGTGGCATGCGCATCCGCGTCGGCGATGAAATCATTGACGGCTCGACGGCAGGCAAGATTGCCCGCTTCCGTGCCCAGATGGTGTAGCCGAAACGACAGAAACGATTTAAGTAAGTGCTGGAAGATACTACCGAGAGCAGGAAGAACATGGCGGAGCTGACGATCTCCTCCGACGAGATCCGTAGTGCGATTGCGAACTACACCTCGAGCTACTCCGCGGAGGCCTCCCGTGAGGAGGTCGGCGTGGTCATTTCGGCAGCTGACGGTATTGCGCAGGTTTCTGGCCTGCCATCCGTTATGGCGAATGAGCTGCTCGAGTTCCCCGGCGGCGTAATTGGCGTCGCACAGAACCTTGATACCAATTCCATTGGTGTCGTGGTCCTGGGTAACTACGAGTCCCTCAAGGAGGGCGACGAGGTTAAGAGGACCGGAGAGGTCCTTTCCATCCCCGTGGGCGAGGACTTCCTCGGCCGCGTTATTAACCCACTGGGCCAGCCCATCGACGGCTTGGGCCCAATCGAAAGCGAAGAGGAGCGCGTCCTCGAGTTGCAGGCACCTTCGGTGCTGCAGCGCCAGCCGGTTGAAGAGCCAATGCAGACCGGCATCAAGGCTATCGATGCGATGACCCCGATCGGCCGTGGTCAGCGTCAGCTGATCATTGGTGACCGTAAGACCGGTAAGACCGCGGTGACCATCGATACCATTTTGAACCAGAAGGCTAACTGGGAGTCCGGCGACAAGGACAAGCAGGTCCGTTGTATTTACGTCGCCATCGGCCAGAAGGGCTCGACCATCGCCAGCGTGCGCCGCACCCTTGAGGAGCACGGCGCGCTGGATTACACCACCATCGTGGCGGCCCCAGCTTCTGATTCCGCCGGCTACAAGTGGCTGGCACCATTCTCCGGTGCTGCGTTGGGTCAGCAGTGGATGTACCAGGGCAACCACGTCTTGGTCATCTACGATGACTTGACTAAGCAGGCTGAGGCATACCGTGCAATTTCGCTGTTGCTGCGCCGCCCGCCGGGACGCGAGGCCTACCCAGGTGACGTCTTCTACCTGCACTCCCGCTTGCTGGAGCGCGCTGCCAAGCTTTCCGATGACATGGGTGCCGGTTCTATGACCGCACTACCCATCATTGAGACGAAGGCTAATGACGTCAGTGCCTTCATTCCGACCAACGTCATTTCCATTACTGACGGTCAGGTCTTCTTGGAGTCCGACCTCTTCAACGAGGGTGTGCGCCCGGCTATTAACGTCGGTGTGTCCGTCTCCCGTGTTGGTGGTGCGGCACAGACCAAGGGTATGAAGAAGGTTGCCGGTAACCTCCGTCTTGACCTGGCTGCATACCGTGACCTGCAGGCATTCGCTGCTTTCGCATCCGACCTTGACTCTGCGTCCAAGGCGCAGCTGGAGCGCGGTTCCCGCTTGGTTGAGCTGCTGAAGCAGTCCGAGTCCTCGCCACAGCCGGTGGAATACCAGATGGTATCCATTTACCTCGCCGAGGCAGGCGTCTTCGACGTCGTTCCCGTCGAAGACGTTCGCCGCTTCGAGGCCGAGGTGCACGAGTACCTCAACGCCAATACTCCAGAGGTCTTTGAGCAGATCGCCGGCGGCAAGGCGCTTAGCGATGAGTCCAAGGAAGCACTCGAGGCTGCAGCCAAGGAGTTCGCTCCTACGTTCCGCACCTCCGAGGGCACCAACTTGGGCACCGAAGAGCCTGTAGATCCTTTGGACGAAAATGACGTGAAAAGCACCGAGCTCAACGTCTCCCGGAAGACGGCTAAGTAGAGTTCAGCTCTCGTAATTAACCGTCTATATGAAAGAAGGGAGGAGAAACGATGGCTAATCTTCGCGAATTACGCGACCGCATCCGGTCCGTGAACTCGACTAAGAAGATCACTAAAGCCCAGGAGCTCATTGCTACCTCGCGCATTACCAAAGCGCAGGCTCGGGTGGAAGCCTCTCAGCCGTACGCGATTGAGCTGACCAACGTCATGAACAGGTTGGCTGCAGCGTCGACGCTAGAGCACCCTATGCTGCGTGAGCGTGAAGACGGCAATGTCGCCGCGATTCTCGTAATCACCTCTGACCGAGGCATGTGCGGTGGCTACAACAACAACGTCTTCAAGAAGGCAGCCCAGCTCAAGGCCCTCCTCGAAAGCAAGGGCTACGAGGTAGTTCGCTACGTCGCCGGCAGCAAGGGCATCGGCCACTACAACTTCCGTGAGGAAGAGGTAGCGGGCAGCTGGGATGGTTTCTCTCAGGACCCAACCTGGGAGGGCACCCACGATGTGCGTCGCCACATGATCGATGGCTTCGTTGCTGGTTCTAAGGGCACTACCAAGGGCCGCGAGGGCCTGCACGCGGAAGGTGAAGGTGCAGGTGTTACCGGCTTTGACCAGGTGCATGTGGTCTACACCGAGTTTGAGTCCATGCTGACCCAAACCGCGCGTGCACAGCAGCTTTTGCCCGTTGAGCCGGTAGTGCAGGGCGAGGAGTACGAGATGGGTGACTCCGCACTGGAGGATCCGGAGCCAGTGGATAACATTTCCGCGGACTTCGAGTTCGAGCCGGACGCGGATACCCTGATGGACGCGCTGCTTCCGCAGTACGTCTCGCGTATCCTGTTTGCTATGTTCTTGGAGGCTTCGGCTTCCGAGTCCGCTGCACGCCGTACAGCTATGAAATCTGCTACTGACAACGCAACCGAGATGGTCAATGACCTGTCTCGTGTGGCCAACCAGGCCCGTCAGGCGCAGATTACCCAGGAAATTTCAGAGATCGTCGGTGGCGCTGGCGCGCTATCTGACAGCGCAGAAAGTGACTAGATTATGACTACAGCTCTGCAAGAGCAGAATGCACAGTCTTCGGCAGTCGCCGGTCGTGTCGTGCGCGTCATCGGTCCGGTGGTGGACGTGGAATTCCCACGCGAGGCACTTCCGGCCCTGTACAACGCACTCCACGTCGAGATTAAGCTCGAAGCTGTGGCAAAGACCGTCACCCTCGAGGTCGCTCAGCACCTCGGTGACAACCTCGTTCGTACCGTGTCCATGGCACCTACCGACGGCCTTGTCCGTGGCGCCGAGGTAGTCGACTCCGGAGAGCCTATCTCCGTTCCCGTCGGCGACGTCGTCAAGGGCCACGTCTTCAACGCCCTCGGTGACTGCCTCGATGAGCCGGGCCTCGGCCGCGATGGCGAGCAGTGGGGCATCCACCGCGAGCCACCAGCGTTCGACCAGCTCGAGGGCAAGACCGAGATCCTCGAAACCGGTATTAAGGTCATTGACCTGCTGACCCCTTACGTAAAGGGTGGCAAGATTGGCCTCTTCGGTGGTGCAGGTGTGGGTAAGACCGTCCTGATTCAGGAAATGATTACCCGTATTGCCCGCGAGTTCTCCGGTACGTCGGTTTTCGCTGGCGTCGGCGAGCGCACCCGTGAGGGCACCGACCTCTTCCTGGAAATGGAAGAGATGGGCGTTCTGCAAGATACTGCACTTGTCTTCGGCCAGATGGACGAGCCACCAGGAGTCCGTATGCGCGTGGCTCTGTCCGGCCTGACCATGGCGGAGTACTTCCGCGATGTGCAGAACCAGGACGTGCTGCTGTTCATTGACAACATCTTCCGTTTCACCCAGGCCGGCTCCGAGGTATCCACCCTGCTGGGTCGTATGCCTTCCGCCGTGGGTTACCAGCCAACCTTGGCTGATGAGATGGGTGTGTTGCAGGAGCGCATTACCTCCACCAAGGGTCGTTCCATTACCTCTCTGCAGGCCGTTTACGTGCCTGCCGATGACTACACTGACCCGGCCCCAGCTACGACCTTCGCCCACTTGGATGCGACGACCGAGCTGGACCGTGCCATTGCTTCCAAGGGTATTTACCCAGCAGTGAACCCGCTGACCTCTACCTCTCGTATTCTCGAGCCAGGCATTGTGGGCGAGAAGCACTACGAGGTAGCACAGCGCGTCATCGGTATTCTGCAGAAGAACAAGGAACTGCAGGACATCATCGCCATCCTTGGTATGGACGAGCTGTCTGAAGAAGACAAGGTGACCGTGCAGCGTGCCCGCCGTATTGAGCGCTTCTTGGGCCAGAACTTCTTCGTTGCGCAGAAGTTCACTGGCCTGGAGGGTTCTTACGTGCCGCTGCAGGACACCATCGATGCCTTCGAGCGCATCTGCAACGGTGAGTTTGACCACTACCCAGAGCAGGCCTTCAACGGCTTGGGTGGCTTGGACGACGTCGAAGCTGCATACAAGAAGTTGAACGAGAAGTAGGGAGAGGCACATGGCTGACATCACCGCCGAATTGGTTTCCGTCGAGCGCTCATTGTGGTCTGGTCAGGCCTCCATAGTGACGGCTGAGACCACCGAGGGTGAGATCGGCGTGCTTCCCGGTCACGAGCCTGTGATCGGTCAGTTGATCGACAATGGCGTAGTGACCATCCACCCAGTTGATGGCGCGCGGCGCGTTGCCGCCGTCCAGGGTGGCTTCCTCTCCGTTACCCAGGACAAGATTACCGTCCTCGCTGATTGGGCCATCTGGTCCGATGAGGTGGATGAGGCCAAGGCGGAAGAGGATTCCTCTTCGGCTCATGAGCTCACCAAGTCCCGCGGTGAGGCTGCTTTGCGTGCACTTCGCCGCGCAGCAAAGGCTGAATAAACCTTGGATTGGTAGGAGAGGGCAGCAATAGCCGCCCTTCCTGCTCTCAGAAAAGCGCACTGGAATTTATCCGGTGCGCTTTTTCACGTTTTCTTTGTCTTTGCCTATTGGCGCAGAAGCGGAATCAGGCGCTACAATCCAAATAAATGTTCTTTCACTAACCAAGGATGGCGTGTGGAGCCCATGAATTCGACGGTTATCTCGGTGGTCCTGTGGGCCTTAGCGTTGGTGGTATTGCTAGTACTTCTGCTGGCGGCCCTGCGATTTTTTACTCTGCGCTCGCGCGGAACCGCGGTGTTATTGCGCTCAATGCCGACGAAGGATAGCTTTTCCTGGCGCCATGGCGTGCTGCGCTATACCGGCGAAGTCGTGGAATATTTCAAGCTGCGTTCTGTATTTCCGCGCTATAACTTGTGGTTTAACCGCCTCGACATCACCATTTTGAACTCCCGTTCTTTGGATGATGACGAGGCTTCTTTCATGTCTGATGCCACCGAAGTGGTGCACTTTAGCACCGGGGATGCGGAATACGAGCTGGCTTCCGATTCCCGCGGGATTATGGCTTTCGAAGCTTGGGTCGAGGCGGCGCCGTCCAAGCGGCAACAGCGCTTTGATTACCAGCAGTTGCGAGAGCGAGCCACCCGGCAGTCCAAGCGCCAATAGCGACAGGCTAGGGTAGTAGCCATGCGCTTAGTAATCGCCCGTTGTTCAGTTGATTACGTGGGACGGCTCGACGCCCACCTGCCCTTGGCGGACCGCCTGCTCATTGTCAAGGCAGACGGCTCGGTATCGGTGCATGCCGATGACCGCGCGTACAAGCCCCTGAATTGGATGACGCCGCCGTGTACGGTGCAGGAATCCGTCATTGAGGACGTGGATGGCAATGACACGGGTGAGGTCTTGTGGCTAGTGGAAAACCCTAAGGGTGAACAATTGCGCATTACGATTGCGGAAATCCACGAGGACATCTCCTATGACATGGGCGAAGATCCAGGCCTAGTAAAAGACGGTGTGGAGGCGCACCTGCAGGAGCTATTGGCCGAAAAGATCGACACGCTGGGCTCCAATTTCACCCTCGTGCGCCGCGAGTATCCCACGGCCATTGGCCCAGTAGACATCATGGCTAAAGATGCCGATAACCGGAATGTCGCCGTGGAGGTCAAGCGCCGCGGTGGGATTGACGGGGTCGAGCAATTAACCCGCTATCTGGAACTGCTCAACCGCGATGAGTTAATCGCCCCGGTATCTGGTATCTTTGCGGCGCAAGAAATTAAGCCGCAGGCCCGAACGCTGGCTGAAGACCGCGGGATCCGGTGCGTGGTTCTGGACTATCAGGAGCTGCGCGGACTCGAGTCGAAAGAATTGCGGTTGTTTTAATGCCACGGCGAAATAGGCGAAAACCACAGGAATTCCGGCCACTGCCCAAGGATGGCTCCACCTTCTTTGGTTCGCAGACGGTCGAGGGGCCGAGCTGGACCCACGGGGAGCCTTATATGATGCGGCATATTGGCTCCGCGCGGGCGCAAAAATTCTATATTTGCCCGGGGTGTAATCAAAATATTCCGCCTGGGGTTGCCCACATCGTCGCCTGGCCGCGCGATACCGGCAGGCAGGGCGATGACCGCCGTCATTGGCACCGGCACTGTTGGGAGCGAAGGTAGACTTGCGGGCATGATTGTTGCATTTTCAGTAGCACCCGCAGTGGTGGATAATGATTCCGGCGAGATGGCCGATGCCGTGGCGGAGGCGGTCCGCGTGGTGCGGGAATCAGGTCTGCCTAATGAAACCAACGCCATGTTCACCCTTTTAGAAGGCGAGTGGGACGAGGTTTTCGGCACGATTAAAAAGGCCACCGAAGCGGTGCGTGCGGTATCGCCGCGTACCTCATTGGTTATTAAGGCTGATATCCGCGAAGGCGTGAAGAATCAACTGACAGATAAAGTAGACGCCGTGAATCGGCGTTTAGCTAAGGAGGATTAATGACTTCTGCGAATAATGCTTATGTAGGCGGTGCCCTCGATCTCAGCCAGGTCAAGGCGCGTGCGGAAGCTCGCCAGCAGGCACAAGAGCAGCCGGCGGCTGGGCAGGCTAGTGGAGTCCAGCCATTTTTTACCGTCACCGAGGCGAATTTTGAGACCGAGGTGGTGCGCCGCTCCACTGAGGTACCGGTCGTCGTCCTCATCGGCACCTCGCGCTCTACCCAGTCCGACCAGCTGAAGCAGGACCTGCAGGAACTAGCTACGGCTGGCAACCTTAGCTTCCTCGTAGGCTATGTGGATGCGGATGCTACTCCACAGGTGGCGCAGGCTTTCGGCGTGAAGAACCTACCTACCGTGGTTGCCATTGGCGCCGGTCAACCGCTGACCAATTTCGAGGGAGCCCAGCCAAAGGATGCTCTCAAGCAGTGGCTGGATAGCTTGGTAGAAAACGTCGGACCGCAGCTCAAGGGACTTGAGTCTGCACCGGCCGCAGCGGAAGAGGAAGAAGAGGACGACCCTCGCTTACAGGAGGCAGAATCCTTCCTGAACTCCGGCGATTTCGATGGTGCGATTAAGGTTTATGAATCCATCTTGGAAGCGGAACCGGATAATACGCAGATTAAGCAGGCCCGAGACACCACCAAGCTTCTCAAGCGGTTGGATCCAGCAAACCAAACCGAGGACCCGATTGCTGCTGCAGATGGGGATAAGGGGGACATCGATAAGCAGATGCGCGCCGCTGACGCAGAAGTGGTGGCAGGTGCCCCAGAAAAGGCCTTCGACCGCCTCATTGAGACCATGAAGGTCACCGCAGGCGATGAGAAGGCGCAGCTCAGGGAACGCCTGCTCGAGCTCTTCGGCCTTTTTGCCGGCAATGATCCGCGCGTTCTTGAGGCGCGCACGAAGCTGGCGAGCGCGCTGTATTAAAGTCAGCGGAGCTGTGTCAATTACTGCGGGCGGTGAAGAGATCAGTCACAATGGAAGGCGTGAACGACGTAACCCCAACTGATCAAGACTGGCTCATCGACTTCCGCGGCGTGGAGCTTCGCCGCGGTGGCAAGAACTTGGTAGGGCCCGTGGACTGGCAGGTCGAGCTCGATGAACGCTGGGTCATCATTGGGCCGAATGGTGCCGGAAAGACCTCCCTGGTACGCATGGCGGCCGCGGAGGAATTTCCTTCCAAAGGCACGGCCTTTTTGATGGGCGAGCAAATTGGCAGGACCGATATGCGTGACCTGCGCGCACTGATTGGTCTGTCCTCTGCCGCCGTGCAATCGCGCATTCCCGCGGATGAGCGGGTCTACGACCTCGTTATTTCCGCCGGTTATGCGGTTTTGGGTCGGTGGCGCGAAGAGTATCAAGACATGGACTTTTCCCGCGCCGATGACATCTTGGCCCAGGTCGGTGCCAGCCACTTGAAGGATCGCACGTGGACCACGCTTTCGGAAGGCGAGAAGAAGCGCGTCATCCTCGCCCGCGCTTTGATGTCCAATCCGGAGCTGCTGATCCTGGATGAGCCTTCTGCCGGCATGGACCTCGGCGGGCGCGAGGACCTCGTGGGGTACTTGGGCGATCTCGCGATGGATCCGGATGCCCCAGCCATCGTCATGATTACCCACCACGTGGAAGAAATCCCGTATGGCTTTACCCACGCGATGCTTCTGGATGAAGGCAAAGTGGTAGCAAAGGGTCTCATTAACTCCGTGCTGACCTCGGAGAACCTGTCCCAGGCCTTCCACCAACCCATCCAAGTGGATCGCATTGGGCAGCGATACTTTGCCCGCCGGACATCTTAATGACCAACGAGATTCATGACCAGCTCGATGCGATCGACGCCAGCGATACCACCGGGTTTAACGGTGGGCGCATGGCGGCGACTGTGCTCTTGCTTCGAGATGGCCCCGGAGGGCTCGAGGTCTGGGTGCAAGAACGCGTAAGCACCATGCGGAACTACCCGGGCCATGCCGTATTTCCTGGCGGTGGGGTAGACCCGCGCGATTTCCCGCCGCGTTCGTGGGATTCCGGTGAGTTGTGGGCCGGAAAGTCTGTCGTATCTATGGCGCGGCGGATGGGTGTGACCAAGTACAAGGCCCACGCCTTGGTCTTTGCCGCGGCCCGCGAGCTCTTTGAGGAATCCGGTACCTTGTTTGCGATCCGGGATGACGGCACGATTTCTAATGCGCGCCGCTATCACCGCGAACGTAGGCTCTTAGAAGACCACACCATTTCCTTTACCGAGTTTCTTAGCAATAACGGGATGCGCGTCGATGCCGATATGCTCCTTCCATGGGCCCGGTGGGTGGGGCAAAGCAAAAACCATTGGTTCGATACCTTTTTCTTCGTCGGTCTGCTACCGAGCGGGCAGGAGCCTGACGGGGACACGCATGAGGCCGATGACGCTGGCTGGTTTTCGCCGCAGCTTATCTTGGAGGGCTGGCGTGCCGGACTCGTCCGCCTCGTAGTTCCCACGTGGGCGCAAATGCAACGGTTATGCAAGTACTCCACCGTCCAAGAGGTGCTTGATGATGCCTCTTCGTCCGACCTTCGCCCCGTTATCGGCGACCTCCGCGACGATCCGCAATACGCGGAATATTTCGCGACCACCCCTACAGAGCGAATATGAGCTTTAACATTGATGAAGTCCGTTTCTTAAGCGAGCATAACGCCGAGCTTGCCAGCTGGGACTTGGAGCTGAGCAAGGCTGCGCAGCTGAAGGATCTGGAAAAGCTGAAAGCGGCCTACGGCGATTATGCGCGCTGCGCCATGGAGCTACTTACTGCCCGGCGGGGCGGAAAGCTGCCTGAGACCTGGCTTATGGATGCCGATTCCGCCCAGCAAGCCACCCCGCTGCCTGTCGCGCGCTATCGCTCAGAATTCCTGCAGCAGAAAGGGATGCGCACCGTCCACGATGTCACGTGTTCCATCGGCACCGAAGGCTACGGGTCGGGCCTTGACTACTTCGGCTCCGATATCGACGCCTCGCGCATTGCCATGGCCCGGCATAATTTGGATTCTGACTCGTTCTTTCAAGCAGATGCACTCACTACGACCACCACGGCGGATGTCATTATCGCCGATCCCGCCCGCAGGAAGGCAGGGCGGCGGATTTCCCGCCCGGAGGATTTGCTGCCACCGCTGCCGGACCTAATCGCTGCGCACAGGGACGCACACCTGGCCATCAAGTGCGCACCCGGTCTCGATTTCAGTGACTGGGACGGATTGGTCACCGTAAGCAGCATCAATGGAGCAGTTAAGGAGGCGTGCCTCTACACACCTGGCCTCGGCACGGGCAGGCACGCGGTGATGATTCAGGGCGAGTCAGTTGACGTCCTCACGGATGAAGAGCACAACCTGCCAGAGGCGGGCGAGATTGGCACGTATCTCATTGACCCCGATGGGGCAGTGGTGCGCGCGGGCCTCGTGCAGCATTATGCGGCGCGCGAAGGATTATGGCAGATCGATCCGCGGATTGCGTACCTAACAGGGGATCGCATCCCGCAGGGAATGTCGGGATTTCCATTCATAGAAAAGGTCCCCCTAAAGCGCCTAAAATCGGTACTAAAATCTTATGATGCAGGCAGCCTAGAAATCCTTGTGCGCGGCGTAGACGTGGACCCTGATCAGCTAAGAAAGCAGATGAAGTTGAAGGGATCGCGGCCATTCGCGGTCATCATTACGCGAATTGGCTCACAGGGTATCGCGTTGCTTTGCCAACCCCGAGTATTATCGTCCGAAGAGAATTACGCAACATAAATCTATCGGAAAGGTGAGTGCCCCCAATGCCAACGATTGTGGCTCTGGTCAAGCATGTACCGGATACGTGGTCCACCAAATCTCTGGAGGATGACCACACCCTGGATCGCACCTCCGTGGACAACATCATTGATGAGATTAATGAATACTCCGTGGAACAGGCGCTACGCCTGCGCGATGATAATCCGGATGAAAACTACCGTGTTGTCGCTTTAACGATGGGCCCCGCACAAGCAGACGAGGCCCTCCGCAAGGCGCTTGCGATGGGTGCAGATGACGCGGTCCTCGTATCTGACGACGCACTGGCCGGCGCCGATGCACTGTCTACCGCGTGGACCCTGAACGCAGCGATTAACACGCTAGAGGATGTCCAACTGATCACCTTGGGCAATGAGGCTTCCGATGCCTCGACCGGAACGCTGGCTGGATTGCTCGCTGAATACCGCCAACTGCCCGCCTTGACCGAGCTGCACCAGGTAGAACTTTCGGGCAGCGCGGTAAAAGGCAGCCGCGAAGACGCCCGCGGAACCTGGGAGCTCGAGGCCGCCCTTCCTGCGATTGTGTCCGTCACCGATAAGGCTGATAAACCGCGCTTCCCAAACTTCAAGGGGCTTATGGCCGCTAAGAAGGCAGAAATCACCACATTGAGCGTGGCCGACCTAGACATTGATGCCATTGCACCAACCACGACGGTCACTTCTTCTTCTAAGCGCCCACCGCGCACGGCCGGCGAGGTTATCTCGGAGCCACAGCCGCAGGATGCTGCGAAGAAGATTGCTGACTTCCTTGCCGCAAAGAACTTGATTTAGGAGTAGAAATGTCTCACGTTTACGTACTTGTTGAACACGATGCAGACAGCATTCTCCCCGTTACCGGTGAGCTCATTACCGCCGCACGCGAATTGGGGACGGTGTCTGCGGTGGTCGTCGGAAAGCAGGCAGATTCCTTCGATGCCGAGCTAGCCGCCCTCGGTGCCGCCCAGGTAGTGCAGGCAACGGCGGAGGATTATGACCAGCGCCTGGTGACCCCTGAGGTTGATGCTTTGCACGCCTTGGGCGCAGCCAATCCGGCGCCCATCGTTCTGGCCGCCAGCCCGACGAATAACGAGATTGCGGGCCGCTTGTCCGCCCGCTTGGCCTCCGGTGCGCTCGTCAATGTGGATTCCATTGCGGCGGATGGGTCTGCAACGATGACCATTTTCGGCGGCACCTACGAGACTACTTCGCAGGCCATTGGCAGCTGCCCGATTTATACCCTGCAGCCGGGTTCCGTTGCGGCGGAGCCCCAGCAGGTGGAAACTCAGGCGGCCCCAATGCCACTGCCTGCGGCAACCGAGAAGGATGTCAAGGTTAATTCCTTTACTCCGGCCGAGAAGTCCGCCCGTCCCGAGCTCACCGCAGCCAAGGTTGTGGTTTCTGGCGGCCGCGGCGTCGGCGATAAGTTCGGCGAGATCGTAGAGCCGCTTGCCGATGCCCTCGGTGGCGCCGTCGGTGCCACCCGCGACGCCGTCGATGAAGGCTTCTACGACGCTACCCACCAGGTGGGCCAGACAGGCGTGACCGTGTCGCCAGATCTCTACATTGGTTTGGGCATTTCCGGTGCCATTCAGCACACCTCGGGCATGCAGACCTCCGGCACCATCGTGGTGATTAACCAGGACCAAGATGAACCGTTCTTCCAAATCGCCGATCTCGGCGTCGTCGGAGACCTGCACGAAATCGCCCCAGCTTTGACCGAGGAATTGAAGGCGCGCCAGTAATGCCGCACTATTTCGACTACGCAGCAACCCAGCCGATGCGCCAATCCGCCATCGACGCATGGGTTGCCGCCTCCGGATCGCTCAACTCCAGCGCGCAGTACGCCTCTGGCCGTAGGGCCCGTTCCGTGCTTGACGATGCCCGCGAGAAAGTCGCCTCCCTCCTTGGGTGCGAACCCATCGAGGTCATTTTTACCTCCTCTGGCACCGAAGCGGATAATATCGCTATCCAGGGGCTTTATGCGGCGGGAAATACCAACCGCATCATCTCGACGGATATTGAGCACCCAGCGGTACGCGATACCGTGAGCAAGCTTGCCCAAGGCGGCGCAACCGTGGACCTGCTCCCTGTGGACCGCAGCGGGCATATCAGCGATGGGGGCGCCTTCGCGGAACCTGCCGATCTTGCCACCTGCATGTGGGCCAATAACGAAACCGGTGCGATTCAGCCCATCGAGCATCTCGCATCCCTCGCGCAACAATCCGGTATTCCCATGCACGTGGATGCGGTGCAGGTAGCGGGCAAGCTGCCCATCAATTTTGCGGAATTGGGCATCACAACGCTTGCCGCCAGCGCCCACAAGTTTGGCGGCCCGCGCGGTATTGGCGTGCTTTTGGCCAAGCGCACCCCTGCGCCGCAGCCGATTTCCTTCGGCGGCGGGCAAGAACGCGGACTTCGCCCTGGCACGGTAGACGTAGCTAGCGCCTCCGCGCTCGCCGCTGCGTTGGAGGAGTCGATCGCAGAAAGCGCTGCCGAGGGCGAGCGCATCGCTGCACTTCGGAGTAAGCTGCGGGATGGGATCCTCTCATCCATCGACAACGTTGTAGTGAATTCCACCGAGCCATGCTTGCCGTCGCACCTACACGTTTCTTTCCCCGGCACCGATGGCGATAGCCTCATCATGTTGCTGGACTCGCTGCAGATTGAGGCATCGACTGGCAGTGCCTGCAGCGCAGGCGTCAACCGCATGTCCCATGTGCTTTCTGCAATGGGTGTCAGCGAGGAAGAAGGAATTGGGTCCCTCCGGTTCACTCTGGGACGCCTTACTTCCGAAGACGATGTGGATTACGTGCTCGCGCATTTACCAGAGGTCGTCGCCCGAGCCCGCACGGTTTAAGTATCAGCCCTTTCTTTGGCAGCATTCCTCCGGGCGGCGATTGCCTGGGCAACGGTCAGTGCCCAGTTCCTATTCTTCGTCGCTAGCGGACCCTGCGGCTCATCGTATTCCCACCGTCCGTCTTGGAAGAGCCAGATGATATCCCCGCTGTGCGGATCCATGATGTAAAAGGCGCTTTTATCCGTCTTTACGTTGTGGTGGTGCTGGCATAGTGAGGCTAAATTTCCAGCCGTCGTCTTTCCTCCCTCTGAGAAATCGATCCGGTGGTCTTTTTGGCACCTGTAGGCCGGGCGGTTGCACCCAGGCCAGCGGCACACACCATCGCGACCCTCCACATAGGCACCGATGAGCGATGGAGTGGAGTAGGCCGGGCTTACCCTTGTTGCCGCCTGGTCCATGTCCCGGGTAGTGGTCGGTGTTAGACGGTCAGCGGTATCTGGGTGAACCCACCCGTAGCCATGGATAAATCCTGGAGCCGCTTTTACGTCGCTGGCGCGGTACATATAAAGGTGTACCTGAGATTTATCTTCGATGGTTCCGAGGATCAGCTGGGCCAGTGCATCGGCCTTACTGAGTCTGTGCCCTTCCGAAGTACGCTGAACAACCTCGTCAATGAGGATGAGTGTATCTTCATCGAACTCTACGTTTAACCCTGCTCGTCCGCCCGCGGTGGGGTAGATGAAATAGGAGTCATTTCGCCCGTCTTCTTCCTCGGATTCCTTATCACCTGTGGTGTCTGGGGATTCCATGGTGATAAGCCCATTGAGCTTTCGGCGAAGGGCAGCATTTGATGGAAAGTTTTGACCCGGCTTTGTGGGAGTCAGGTATTTTTCCAATTCGGCGTCTATGCGTTGAAGGACGCCGCTGTCTACCTCGCCAAGTTTGCTTAAGACCGCATCAATGGTGATAAGCGGTTGCGTCCAGTAGCGTGGTGTATCTGTAACTGACGGTGGGCCCCTTATGAATGAGGCTGGCGACCACCGTAGTACCTTTCGATTCCGTAACCACACTTCCTCGAAAGGGATAACCACGATGGCCGCTAGCCCATA